>NZ_JBSGFQ010000062.1:22457-81904 GCF_053603495.1 Nonomuraea sp. NPDC004186
CGGAGGGAGCGGGCCGGAGCCGGAGGGAGCGGGCCGGAGCCGGAGGGAGCGGGCCGGAGCCGGAGGGAGCGGGCCGGAGCCGGAGGGAGCGGGCCGAGGGGTGGGCCGAGCCGAAAGCCCTGGGGGTGAAGGGCTGGGGTCAAAGGGCTGGGGGTGGAGGCGCTGGGGGTGAAGGCTGGCCGAGAAGGCGCTGGCCGAGAAGGCGCTGGCCGAGAAGGGATGAGGTGGGGGGCTATGAGACGGGGGGATCGGGTGGAAGTGAGGGTTATGAGGTGGGGGTCAGGTGGGCGCGGACCAGGAGGGCGGCGCCGGCTACGGCGGCGGGCATGGCGATGACCGCGACGAACGGCACCAGGAACAGCAGGAATCCCACCACCCCGAACCCCAACGCGCTGGCCTTGTTCGCGCGCAGCAGCGCGAAGCGTTGCTTGCGGGCCATCCCTCGCCGCTCCAGCGCCAGGGTGGTGAGCTCCACCGTCAGGAAGAAGCCCGAGACGAGCGCCCCGAGCACCGGCACCACCGTCTGGCCGACCACCGGCACAAAGCCCAGGAAGAACAGCGGGATCGTGAAAAGGAGCACGTAGAACAGCGTGATCAGGCTGTCTCTGAGCGAGCGCGGCAGGGTGCGCCACCACGGCTGCTCGTCGGCGTCCGGAAGCGGGTCCACCTCGGCCGACAGCCGCTCGTAGAACGGCTCCCCGATCGCCAGGGTGAGCGCGGTGAAGGTGAGTACGGCCAGCGCCAGCCCTCCGAGGAACAGCAGGATCCCCACCAGCGTCCGAAACAGGTCACGCCAGCCCCACGACTCCGCGAACGGCGTCAGGA
Organism: Nonomuraea sp. NPDC004186; assembly: GCF_053603495.1. NCBI lineage: Bacteria > Bacillati > Actinomycetota > Actinomycetes > Streptosporangiales > Streptosporangiaceae > Nonomuraea > Nonomuraea sp. NPDC004186. Next base: position 23,283 of record NZ_JBSGFQ010000062.1, read on the forward strand.
ACGCGGCCAGGTCGGTGGCGTGCGTGCCCAGCAAGATCAGCGCCGCGACGTACACCGCGAACGCGATCAGCGCCGGGATCAGCCCGAACAGCCACCACCGCCCATGCCTGGCGACCCACCCCAACCCCTGGAAGAAGAAGCCGACGCCGGACGTGAAGTCGCGCAGTGATCGCATGCCCGGCAGGCTAGCGCCAGAACGACGTCACCGCGTAGCCCAGCTCCGCGAACAGGTCGTGCAGCAGCGGCAGCGAGATGCCGATCACATTGCCGTGGTCGCCTTCGATGCCCTCGACGAACCAACCGCCGCGCCCGTCGATGCTGAAGGCCCCGGCCACGCTGAGCGGCTCCCCCGTGGCGATGTACGCGTCGATCTCCTCGTCGGACGGCCGGCCGAAGCGAACCACGGTGGTGGCGACCTGCGCCGCCTGCTTGCCCGCGGCCACGTCGATCACGCAGTGACCCGTCACCAGGCGTCCCGTGCGCCCGCGCATGAGCCGCCACCGCTCGGCGGCCTCCTCAGGCGTGGCGGGCTTGCCGTACGGGCGGCCGTCCAGCTCCAGGATCGAGTCGCAGCCGATGACCAGGCCCTCGTCGAGCTCGTTCGCGACCGCCTCCGCCTTGGCCTTGGCGAGCACGAGGCTGAGCGCCGCCGGGGTGTGCGCGGAGAACGAGTCTTCGTCGACGCCGCTGACGATCACCTTGGGGTCGAGCCCGGCGCTGCGGAGGAGGGCGAGTCGGGCGGGGGAGGCTGAGGCCAGAACGATCACCGCATAAGCCTACCGTTGACCTGCGCCGCGTCATTCACCAGTCGGGGTTGGAAGTGCCGGGGACCACCTCGTGCGGGTCCCCCTCCTCATGACCGTCCGGGGCGCCGCGACGGCCCACGGTGCCGGCGTCGGGGCCGGTGTCGCGGCCGGTGTCGGAGCCAGTGTCGCGGCCGGTGCCGGGGCCGGTGTCGGAGCCGGTGTCGGAGCCAGTGTCGCGGCCGGTGCCGGGGCCGGTGTCGCGGCCGGTGTCGCGGCCGGTGCCGCGGCCGGTGCCGCGGCCGGTGCCGCGGCCGGTGCCGGAGCCGGTGTCAGGGCTGATGCCGGAGGGCGGGCGGGACTCGTACGGCCCGCCCTGCGCGGGCACCCCGCCGCCGAAGACGGCGTCCAGCAGGCCTTGGAGCAGCTCGCCCAGCTCCCCCGGGCAGGCCGGCTGCTCGCGGTCCAGGTCGTCGGCCAGAGCGCCCGCGTTCATGCCGCGGCTCTCGGCCCGGTTGGCGAGCAGGGACATGATCATGGGCGCGACGAGGGGCAGCAGCCTCATGATGATCCCCGAGTCGACTCCGGCGAACCGCGCCAGCGCGTCCGCGGCCTCCTCCGTTCCCCGGCCGCCCAGGACGTGGCCGAGGATGTTGTGCCCGTCGCGGGTCAGCGAGGCCACGTCGCCGGTGAACGGATCGGTGTCCACGTGGTCGTCCAGGGCCGCGCGCAGGGCGTCGGCGCCGTCCGGGTGACGGGCGTTGCGGGCCATGCCCCCGACGATGACGCCCGACACGGCCTCGACCACGTCGCGGGCCATGGTCGTGTCCGTGCCGAGCATCCCTGCGATCTGCTCCAGCCCTGAGTCTCCGAGCTCGGTGAGGAGCTCGTCCGTCAGTGTCACGACAGTCCCCCGATCGTTGTTCCGGGAGAGCTGCCCTGATCAGGGCCGGAGCAATGCCCGATTTGCGCTAATTCTCGGAAAAGCCGCTCACGGGGACAGGAGTGGCCGACGAGGCCAGGCCCGCCGCCGTGTAAGCGCCGGCCTCGTCGAGCGTCTCGTGTTCGAGCAGGGCCTTCACGATGGCGTCGAGCTTGTCGCGGTTGTCGGTGAGGATCTGGATCGCGCGCTCGTAGCACTCGTCCACGATCCGCCGCGCCTCCTCGTCGACGGTGGCGAGCGTCGCGGGCGAGGCCTGCGGCTGCTGTCCGTCGTTGGGGAGGATGGTCAGCGGGCCGACCTTCTCCGACATGCCCCAGCGCCCGACCATGCCACGGGCGATCATGGTGACCTGTTCCAGGTCGTTCTCGGCGCCCGTGGTGATGACCCCGTACACGACCTGCTCGGCCGCCATGCCGCCGAGCGCGCCGGTGATGCGCCCGCGCAGGTACTGCTCGTCGTAGGCGTACCGGTCGGTGTCGGGGGTGGACAGCGTGACCCCGAGCGCCCGCCCGCGCGGGATGATCGAGATCTTCCTGACCGGGTCGGCGCCCGGCTGGAGCATGCCGAGCAGCGCGTGACCGGCCTCGTGGAAGGCGGTCCTGGTGCGCTCCTCCTCCGGCATCACGATGCTGCGGGCCGCGCCGAGCTGCAGCTTCTCCAGCGCGTCGGCGAAGTCGGACATCGTGACCTTCTCCTTGCCGCGCTTGGCGGCCAGCAGGGCGGCCTCGTTGACCAGGTTGGCCAGGTCGGCGCCGGTCATGCCGGGGGTGGTCTTGGCGAGCTGGTCGGGGCTGACCTCGCCGTCCAGCGGCACGCCCCGCGTGTGCACCTGCAGGATGGCGGTGCGGCCGGCCGCGTCAGGCAGCCCCACCTGGACGGTACGGTCGAAGCGCCCGGGACGCAGGAGCGCCGGGTCGAGCACCTCGGGACGGTTCGTGGCCCCGATGACGATCACGCCCTCGGCGCCAGAGAAGCCGTCCATCTCGGTGAGGATCTGGTTCAGCGTCTGCTCGCGCTCGTCGTGGCCGCCGAGGCCGCCGGCACCGCCGCGGGCCCGGCCGATGGCGTCGATCTCGTCGATGAACACGATCGACGGCGCCACCTTCCGCGCCTCCTCGAACAGGTCGCGCACCCGCGAAGCGCCCACACCCACGATCATCTCGATGAACTCGGAGGCGCTGGCCGAGAAGAACGGCACCTTGGCCTCGCCCGCGACCGCCCTGGCCAGCAGCGTCTTACCGGTGCCGGGAGGACCGGCGAGCAGCACGCCCTTGGGCAGCTTCGCGCCGAGACGACGGTATTTCCCGGGGTCCTTGAGGTAGTCGACGATCTCGACGAGCTCGTTCTCGACCTCGTCGATGCCCGCGACGTCGTCGAACGTGACCCGCACCTGCCCGGCCTCGACCGGCTTGGCGGCCTTGGACCTGCCGAGCCCGCCCAGCCCGCCGCCCATCATGCTGGCGCCGCGGCGCATGACCCAGATCCACAGCCCGGCCAGCAGCAGCACAGGCAGCAGCGAGAGCAGCAGGTTGGAGAAGAAGCCACGGGTGATCGGCTTGGAGGTGATCTCGACCTGGCCGGTGGACAGCTGCTGGTCGAGCTGGTCGGTGTTGGCGAAGGCCGGGATCTCGGTCGCGAACTTCGTGTAGGACTCGTTGCTCTCGGGGTTCTTCGCCGCCGACCGCAGGTCGCCCTCGACGGACAGGCCCTGGGCGTAGATGTCCTTGACGTTCTTGGAGTTCACCTGCTTGGTGAACTCGGTGTACGAGATCGTCTCGACGGATCCGCTGTCGACGAACGACGACACGACGAAAAAGCCTGCGTACACCACGAGCAAGGTGACGACGAATCGCCACCAGTTGATCTTGGGCCGGCCTCCGGGCGTGCCGGGCAGGCCCTCCGAACGCCAGGGCGGCTTGCCCTTGCCGTTCTTCGGTGCCTGCGGCTGTCCCGAGCGTTCCACGGCGTCACTCCCCACATCGCCGCATACATGATCCTTTTAGCCTAGAACACGCACCCCGGCGACCACGCGGCTGATGTCACGCCACTGCTTGCGCTGCGAGTCAGGCACTGTGACGAACGCCAGCCCCGGCTTACTCATTCCCCCGTCCATCACGACGACGGCCGCCCGCGACTGATGCTTTCCGTATTTGACCCGATATACGAGCATCCAGCCGCGCTTGACCGGTTGCGAGGCAAGCCAGGTGATCCTGGAGCCTTCGGGGTGGTGGTTGAGCGTCCAGCGGGCCGCGAGCAGCGCCGTGTCACGAGGGGACTTCTGCCGCATGATCGGGAGCGGACATGTGACGAACATCCCACGCAGGCCGGCGCGCGTCTTGGGGAGCACCTGCTTGGAGGTGAACGGCGCCGCGCCGTACGACTTCCACGGCTTGGAGAGGTTCGGCACCGCCAGCCCGATGCGCTTGTCCTTGACGACCTTCCTGGACGGGGAGGCCAGGGACATCCGCTTGATCCGGCCCGTCAGCTTGGGGACGCGCGGGTCGGCGTACAGGGCCTGCATGGCCGTGTAACCGGGCGCGAGCGACGAGCCGGGCGAAGGCGTCGCCTCCGCTGCGGGGGTCACAGACGGAGGAGCCGCGGTGGAAGGCGCGGTGGAAGGCGCGGGGCCGGACGAGGACGGTGCGGCCGGCGGCGCGGTTACCGGCCCCGCCGCGACCTCGTCCGGCCCTGACGGGAGCACCACGACCAGCGTCGCAGCCGCGGCCACGACCAGGCCGATCGCGGCGAGCCCCCGGTACACCACCCGCATCCGGATATCTCCGATACGGGAGCGTTTGGGCGGAGAAGCAGGGGTTCCGGGCCTCGCCGCGGTCCTCACTTGGGAACCCTTGATCTCTTCTTCCCCATCGAGCACGAGCGGAGCGTACGACATATCCAGCCATTGCGCGTCGGAAGCTACCGAAGTGCAATCATGGACGGCGTGGAACAGGTTGAGCTGCGATTCGACCACGCCGCGCGAGCGGCCCAAACGCACACGAACCTCTCAGCGATCCGGCAGGGCTCCGCCGGGCTCTGGGTGGCCGGCGACGAGACCGCGACCTTCGAGCACCTGACCTGGCTGGGCGACCATTTCGGCGACCAGCGCACGTTCCCGCTGGCCGACTACGTCGAGCTGCCCGCGGGCCCCGAGGACGAGGCCGACATCGAGGGGCTGGCCCGCGCGAACGGCTACCTCTGGCTGGTCGGCTCCCACAGCCTCAAGCGCAAGAAGGTCAAGTCGAAGGACCCGGAGAAGGCCGCCGACCGGCTGGCCACGGTGGTCAGGGAGGAGAACCGGTTCATCCTGACCCGGCTGCCGCTCCACGACGAGACTCCCGGCCCTGGAACGATCCTCGCCGGCAGGGACAACCTGACCACGCATCTGCGCGACGACCGGCACCTGGCGCCGTTTCTGGAGCTGCCCGGCAAGGACAACGGGCTCGACGTCGAGGGCATCGCCGTCGTGTCCGAGCGGATCTACCTCGGGCTGCGCGGCCCCGTGCTGCGGGGCTGGGCGGTGCTGCTGGAGCTGCGGCTCGAGGAGGCGGGCAGGTCACGGCTGCGGCTGCGGGAGCCGTACCGCAAGCACTTCCTGGACCTGGGCGGGCTGGGCGTGCGGGACCTCTGCCCGGACGGGGACTCGCTGCTGATCCTCGCCGGCCCGACCATGGACCTCGACGGTCCCGTACGGATCGTGCGCTGGCGGCCCGGCACCAGGCAGGGGGTCGTCCCCGAGGGCGAGCTGGAGACGGTGATCGAGCTGCCCCACGGCGTGAAGTGCGACCACCCCGAAGGGCTGGCGCTGCTGGCCGACGGCAGGCTCATGGTCGTGTACGACAGCCCGTCGCCCGCGCGGTTCACCCCGGCGGGCGGCGTGCTGGCGGACGTCTTCACGATCTAGCGACGCGTCCGCGCAACCAGGGCGCCTTCACGATCTAGCGACGCGTCCGCGCAACCAGGACGCCTCGGCCACGAACGTGCACGAGCCCGGCTCGATCTCCGTGAACCCGGCATCGCGCACCACGGGGAGCCCCGCGGCGGCCATGGCGTCGAAGTCGCCCTGGGAGGCCGCGGTGCGCACGGACACCGCGAGCCCGCGGGCGCGCCAGGCCTCCCGCTCGGCCGCGTCACTGGCCCACCAGGCGAGCTGGGCGGCATGCCCGGCCTGCGCCATGGCCTTGCCCGCGGACATGGCCAGGCCCGGGTTGGCCCACAGGACCGGCGGCTCCGCGGGCGGCGGATCGGCGGTGTCGCTCAGCTCGGTGCCGCCCACCTGCAGCCGCGCGAGGTCCCGCGGCCAGCCGTCGAGCGGCACGGGCGGATGTACGCGCACCTCGGCCGTACGGTGCTCGACGGTGCGTCCCGGCAGCGCGACCGCCCTGCGCCACTCGGCGCCCCTGGCCCGGCGGACCACCTTGCGGATCTTGCCGGTGGACTCCCAGGAGTGCAGCTCGGCGGCCCACTCGCCGGGGTCGTCCAGCAGGCTCAGCACGGCCATGGCGGCCGCTTCCAGCGCGTCGGTGCGTTCGGGAGGCGCGGCTCTCTCGATCCTGACGACCAGCGGCAGGACATAAAGCTCAGAATTCATCGCCCTCTAGCATGCACGATGGCCATGGACATGCCCGCGGCGAGGAGGCACAAGGCGCCGGCGCCGTACCAGGCGAGGTCGTAATTGCCCAGGTGGTCGCGGGTGAGCCCGGCGGCGACGGCGGCGAACGCGGCCCCCACCTGGTGCGAGCCGAACACCCACCCGAACACCACGGCTCCGTCGGCCCCGTAGATCCGCCGGCACAGCGCCACCGTGGGCGGCACGGTCGCCACCCAGTCCAGCCCGTAGAACACGATGAAGATCAGCATGCTGGGCTCGGTCGTGGCCGCGAACAGGCTCGGCAGCACCATCAGGGAGAGCCCGCGCAGCGCGTAGTAGACGCCGAGCAGCACCTTGGGGTCGACCCGGTCGCTGAGCCAGCCGGACGCGATCGTGCCCGCGATGTCGAAGATCCCGATGACCGCCAGCAGGCCGGCCGCCACGGGCTCGGCCATGCCGTGGTCGTGCGCGGCGGGGATGAAGTGGGTGCCGACCAGGCCGTTCGTGCTGGCGCCGCAGATCGCGAAGCCGCCGGCGAGCAGCCAGAACGGCCGGGTCCTGGCCGCCGAGGCCAGCACGGTGACCGCCCTGACCGCCGCGTTCACCTTGCTCGGGGGCGCAGTACGGACCGCGTCAGGCTCCGCGCCGAGCGCCGTCGTGCCCACGTCGGCGGGGTGGTCACGCAGCAGCCACCACACGAACGGCACCACCGCCAGCGCCGCACCGGACACGGTCAGCGAGGCGAAGCGCCACCCCGGCCCCTCGGCGAGCTGGGCCAGCACGGGCAGGAAGATCAGCTGCCCGGTGGCGCCGGCCGCGGTGAGCACGCCCGTGACCAGCCCGCGGTGCCGGACGAACCAGCGGTCCACCACGGTCGCGGCGAACACCAGCGCCATCGAGCCCGTCCCGAGCCCGACGAGCACGCCCCAGAACAGCAGGAGCTGCCAGCTCGCCGTCATCAGCACGGTCAGGCCGCTGCCCGCGGCGATCAGCAGCAGCGCGAGGGAGACCACGCGGCGCATGCCGAAGCGGTCCATCAGGGCGGCGGCGAAGGGGGCGGTCAGGCCGTAGAGCACCAGGTTGATGGAGACCGCGAGGGAGATCGTGCCGGCCGACCAGCCGAACTCCTCCTGCAAGGGGGTGATCAGTACGCCGGGGGTGGCGCGGAACCCGGCCGCGCCCAGGATCGCCACGAAGGCGACGGCCGCCACGAACCAGGCCCGGTGCAGGCGGCGCGTGGGGGCGGTGGTGCTCAACGTCATGCGCCAATCCTGCTTTATCCCCTTACAAGGTCACGAGTGGCCGGATGGTCAATATGTGAAAGAATTCGGCCATGACACATCGCGTGGCAGTCGTCGTGCTCAACCACTTCGCCACGATCGACCTCGGCGTGCCCGGCCAGGTGTTCGGGACGGCCGAGACGGCGGACGGCGAGAAGTTGTACGAGGTGGTGACCTGCTCGGAGGGGCGGATGCCGGTCCGCTGTTCGGCGGGCTACAGCGTGCTGCCCGACCACGACCTCGACGTCCTCGACACCGCCGACACGGTCGTGGTGCCCGGCATCCACGCGGGCCGGGCACTGCTCGACGGGACGATCTCGGACACGCTGGCCGCGGCCCTCCAAGGGCGGCGCAGGATCCTGTCGATCTGCACGGGGGCGTTCGTGCTGGCGGCGGCGGGCCTGCTCGACGGGCGCCCGGCCACCACCCACTGGCGCGAGGCCGACCGGTTCGCCCGGCTCTTCCCGCAGGTCAAGCTCGATCCCGACGTGCTGTACGTGGACGACGGCGACGTGCTGACCTCGGCAGGCGTGGCGGCCGGGCTCGACCTGTGCTTCCACGTGATCAGGAACGACCACGGCAGCGAGGTGGCCAACCGCGCGGCCCGCCGCTGCGTCATGCCGCCGTGGCGGGACGGCGGCCAGGCCCAGTACATCGACCGGCACCTGCCGGAGGCGGGCGGCGGCACGGCGGCCACCCGCGACTGGATGCTGGCCCACCTGGAGCGCCCGCTCGACCTGACCGCGCTGGCCGAGCACGCCAGGATGAGCGTGCGGACGTTCACCAGGCGCTTCCGCGACGAGACCGGCGTGAGTCCGGCCAGGTGGCTGAACGGCCAGCGGGTCCAGCACGCCAGGCACCTGCTGGAGACGACCGAGCTGGGCGTGGAGGAGGTGGCCAGGAAGGCGGGGTTCGGGACGGCGGTCTCGCTCCGTCAGCATCTGCACGCGGCCGTGGGGGTTTCGCCGCTGGCGTACCGGCACACGTTCCGGCGACTCTGAGTTCCTCCGGCAAAAGCCACATTTCGGCCCTACAATCGGCCCCAGGAAGATCGACTAGAAAGGGTCGTCACATGGCCGAGGCGGATCGCGTACCCGCCGGGATCAACCCGAACGTGCCCAGCGTCGCCCGCATGTACGACTACTACCTCGGGGGCCGCGACAACTTCGCCGCCGACCGCGAGGCGGCCGAGAAGATGATGGAGATCGGCCGGCGGATGGGCAACGACGCCCGCGAGATCGCCCTGGCCAACCGCGCCTTCATCGGTCATGCCGTACGCATGCTCGCCGAGGCCGGAGTGCGCCAGTTCGTCGACATCGGCGCGGGCCTGCCCACCCAGGACAACGTGCACCAGGTGGCCCAGCGGCACGCCCCCGGCTCCCGCGTCGTCTACGTCGACAACGATCCCATCGTTCTGGTCCACGCCCGCGCGCTGCTGGCCAGGGACCCGGACGTCCTGGCGATCGAGGGCGATCTCAAGGATCCCGACGCCATCCTGGACGACCCGCGCGTCGCGGAGCACCTCGACCTCTCCCAGCCGTACGCCGTGCTGCTGGTCGCGGTACTGCACTTCATCCACGACGACGCCGAGGCCGACCGGATCGCCGCGCGCATCCGCGAGCGCCTGCGGCCCGGGGGCCACCTGGTGCTGTCGCACCTGCTGTACGCGGGCCACGACATGGACGACGTCGCGACGGCCGGCCAGCAGGTCTACTCCAGCACGACCTCGGGCGGCCTGGCGCGGCGCGGCTACGACGAGATCGCCTCCTACTTCGACGGGCTGGAGCTGCTCGGGCCGGGTGTCGTGCCGGTGGCCGACTGGACGCCCGAGGGCTCCCCCGGCGGCTCGTACGACCTCTCCAAGGGCGGCATCCTGGCCGGCGTGGGCCGCCGCCCGGCCTAGGCCGCCACCTCCAGGCCCTCGCCGAACCAGGTCCTCAGGGCCTCGTCGAGGGTCTCGTCGGGCTCGCCGGCCCAGGCCACGTAGCCGTCGGGGCGCACCAGCACGGCGCCGTCGCCCTCGAAGGGCACCACGTGCACGCGCCCGTGCCGCACCCGCAGGCCGCCCGTCCCGTCGAGCAGCACGGGCCACGCGCGCGCGGCCGGCTCGGCCGGCAGGTCGGCCAGGAACCGGCCCGCCAGCGGATGCGCCGGCGCGGGCACCGGGTAGGCCAGGTCCGCTCCGGCCATCATGGCGGCGATGCGGCGGCGGGCGCCGTCGTCGCCCAGCAGCTCGCCGAACACCTCACGCAGGGCCGTGATCTCGGGCCCCGGCGCGGCCAGCGCGAGCTGCGCCTGGGTGTGCACGGCGACGCGCAGGGCGGCCGGGCGGCGCTCGGCACCGTAGGTGTCGAGCAGCCCAGGCGGCGCCCAGCCCCGCACCTCGGCGGCCAGCTTCCAGGCCAGGTTGGCGGCGTCCTGCAGGCCGAGGTTGAGGCCGGGCGCACCCATGGCCGAGTGGACGTGCGCGGCGTCGCCCACCACGAAGACCCTGCCCTCCCGGTAGCGGTCGGCGACGCGGGTGTTGCGGCCCTTGAGCCGCCTGAGCAGGTGCGGGCCCTCGCCGGTGGGCTCGGCGAGCGGCAGGTCGGCGCCGAGCACGCGGGCCAGGCCGGCGCGCAGCTCGCCGACGGTCATCGGCTCGTCGTCGTCGGGCGCGGAGGCGTCCCACTCCATGGCGCTGACCAGCAGGGTCCCGTGGTCCGCGGGGAGGATCGCGTAAGCGCCGCGCTCTGTCCTGTGCCAGGCGTACATCACGTACGTGCCCAGCCCCGGCACCTCCAGCTCCACCGTGCCTGGCCGGATCACCGCACCCGGCAGGGTGACGTGGGCGCTGCGGCTCACGACGTCGGTCGAGGTGACGCCGGGGAAGCCGATGCCCGCGAGCTTCCTGACCGTGCTGTGCGCGCCGTCGCAGCCCACCAGGTAGCGGGTGCGCAGCTCGTACGCGCCCTCGGGCCCCCGGAGCTCCACCGAGACGCCGTGGGGGTCCTGGGTGAAGCCGAGCAGCTCGTGCCCGCGCCTGATCTCCACACCCAGCTCGACCGCCCGCCGCTCGATCAGCTCCTCCAGGGCGGGCTGCTTGATCCCCATCCCGTACAGCGGGTTGTCCTCCAGCCCGGCCAGGTTCAGCGGCAGCGCGCCGAACACGAACCCCGGCATCGGCGCGTCCCCCACGGCGAGGCCGCGCTGGTGGAGCAGCCTGACGACCTGGCCGACGATCCCGTTGGCCTTGGGCTGGTCGCTGCGCCGGGGCAGGCGCTCGACGACGGTCGGGCGGACTCCGGCCAGGGCCAGCTCGCAGGCCAGCATCAGCCCGTTGGGGCCGCCGCCGATGATCACGATGTCCATGCGTTCTCCTCAGAGGGAAGGATCGGGCAGCCCCGCGGCCAGCGCGCCCAGGGCCTCGCGCAGCAGGGGCACGAGCGGGACCGGCGGGTCGGAGCGCAGCCAGTGGGCGACGGCCGCCTGCACGGCGGAGCCCACGGCGACGGCCACGAGGTGGGGATAGAGGTCGCGGGCGGCGTCGGTGCCGGTGCGCTCGGCCACGGCCGCGGCCAGCTCGTTGTTCCCGGCGAACACCATCTGCAGCGACTCGGCCCGCAGCGCGGGCTCTTCCGCCAGCATCCTGATGCTCGCCAGCACTTCGGGATCGGGCGCCACCTCCGTGCGGGCCAGCGCCCAGGGCTCGACCATGGCCTCGGTCAGCGCCTCCCACAGTAGCTCCGCCGGCGGCCGGGCCCGCAGCGCCGCCACCGAACGCGTGATGCGGTCGATGTGGCGGGCGGCGATCGCCTCGTACTTGCTGGAGAAGTAGTTGTTGAACGTGCGGGGCGAGACGCCGACCTCGGCGGCGATGTCCTCGACGCGTACGCGCTCCAGCCCGCGCTCGTGAGCCAGCCGGAGGGCGGCCGTCATCAGCGCCTCGCGCGTGGCCTGCTTCTTCCGCTCTCTCAGCCCGCTCATGGGCTCACCGTATCGAAAAAAGTGCGGAGTCAGCAAATTTTCGGACCACGCATGTTTTTGACTAACGGATGACAGAGGCGAGGCGCGTTAGATTGGGAGCATGTCCCTGACCCTCGAATTCGTCAGCACGATCAGGGCCGAGCGGTCCGGATCGGTCGACAGGCTGGCCGACACGGACGGCATGACGGCCTGGGTGCGGACGCACGCGCCCGACCTCGGCGACCTCACCGTCACGGAGGAGCTGCGCCAGGAGACGGTGCGCCTGCGCCAGGCCGTACGCGCCCTGTTCGCCAAGGCCGTGGCGCCGGGCCCGCCGAGCCGGGCGGACGCGGCGGACCTGCCCGGGTTCGAGGAGTCGCTGGCCCTGGTCAACGCCACCGCCCTGGCCGCCCCCACCGCACCCCAACTGCACTGGAACGGCGAGCCGTCCCTCGCCACCGCGCCCGCGACGCAGGCCTCCCCCGGCACGCGACTGCTCGCCAGGCTCGCCACGGCGGCCGTGGAGTTCCTCGCGGGGCCGGACCGCGCACTGGTCCGCACCTGCCAGGCCCCGCGCTGCGTGCTCTATTTCGTCAAGGAGCACCCGCGCCAGGAGTGGTGCTCGACGGGCTGCGGCAACCGCGCCCGGGCGGCCAGGCACTACCGGGAGCACAAAAAAATCTAACGCTTGCAAGACCGAGTTTCCGTTATAGTATTTCTAACGGCAACTCGGCCGCGCATGCGTTAGAGGAGCGGGGAATGTCCTTCCAGACCGGGCACGTCGGGCTCAACGTCACCGATCTCGACAAGTCCAAAGATTTCTACACGCGGGTCTTCGGCTTCACGGTGGCGGGCGAGTCACAGGAGGACGGCCGCCGGTACGCGTTCCTGACCCAGGACGGCACGCTGGTGCTGACGCTCTGGCAGCAGAGCGCGGGCCGCTTCGAGGCAGGCCGGCCGGGCCTGCACCACCTGTCGTTCCAGGTGGCGGACCTCGACGCGGTACGCCGGGCGGAGACGATGATCAGGGAGATCGGCGCGACCCTCTTCCACGACGGCGTCGTGCCGCACCGCGAGGGCGCCTCGTCGGGCGGCGTGTTCTTCGCCGACCCCGACGGCATCCGGCTGGAGATCTTCGCCCCGGACGGCGCGGGCGACCGGCCCGCGCCCAGCTCTGAAGCGCCGACCTGCGGGTTCTTCTAATGAGGCATCCGGGTGAGGTCGCCGTGCAGCGCCGGGCGGGGGTGCGGCTGGAGGACCACGGGAGCTCACGGACGCGCCCGGAGATCCCGGAGCCGGCCGCCGAGTTCCTGCGGAACCAGCACATGGTCGTCCTGGGCGCGGCCGACGACGGCGGGCGCGTGTGGGCGGGCGTGCTCACGGGCCCCGCGGGGTTCGCCTCCGCGGCGGACGACCGCACGATCGTGCTGCACGCCCTGCCGGGCGCCGACGACCCTCTCCACGGGCTGTTCGAGCATGAACGGGACGTCGGCCTGATCGCCATCGAGCCGCACACGCGGCGCCGGATGCGCGTGAACGGCACCGCCGTGCGGGCCGGCGACGCCCTGGTGGTGTGGACGGAGCAGGTCTACTCCAACTGCCCCAAGTACATCCAGACCCGCTCCCCCACCTCCGCTCCGGGCGAGCCCGCGGGGCTGGGGCGCGGGATCGCGCTGGCGGACCGGCACCGTACGTGGATCGCCGAGGCGGACACGTTCTTCATCGCCACGCGGGCCGAAGGGCTCGGGGCGGACGTGTCGCACCGGGGCGGCAACCCCGGATTCGTCCGGGTGACGGGGGCGCGCTCGCTGGAGTTCCCCGACTACCAGGGCAACGCGATGTACATGACGTTGGGCAACCTGGAGCTGGACCCGGCGGCCGGGCTGCTGTTCGTGGACTGGGAGCGTGGGGAGACGCTGCAGCTCACGGGCCGGGCCCGGGTGGAATGGGGGGACCAGCGGACGGTGCGCTTCGAGCTGGACGAGTACGCGCACCTGGGCGGGACCGTGTCGGCCGGCTGGACCGCCCCCGGCTATCACCGCTTCAACCCCCCGGTCGAGGCAGGCGCTTCTCGAACCAGTGATGCGCGTACGGCTCGTCGCTGAACGCCGCCACCTCCCGGTAGCCGCTCGCCCGATAGAGGGCGACGGCTTCCGTGAGCGCCCGGTTGGTCTCCAGCCGCAGCGTGCGGACCCCCTGGGCGGCCGCCTTCCCCTCCGCCTCGGCGAGCAGCCGCCGTCCCAGCCCCAGCCCGCGCACGGCCGGGTCCACCCACATCCGCTTGATCTCGGCGGACCCGGCCTCCGGGTGGAGCTTGAGCGCCACGCACCCGACCGGCTCGGCGTGCAGCGCGGCGACCAGCAGCATCCCGGCCGGGAGCCGCAGCTCGGCGTCGGTGGCGGAGATGCTGCGGGCCGGGTCGAAGCCGCCCTCGAACCGGCGGGCCAGCTCGTCGGCGTAGGCCTGGAGGCAGCGGCGGGCGCCGGGATGGCGCGGGTCGAGCACGTCGATGGCGATCATGGAGGCGAGCAGCAGGCGCTCGACCTCGGACATGGCGGCCACGAGGCGGTCGCGCTGCGCGTCGGAGAGCGGTTCGAGGATGTGCGCCGCCGCCTCGTCGGACCGGCGATCCAGCTCCTCCCGCTCGGCGAGCCCCGCCGGCGTGAGCCGGGCCGTGCGAACCCGGCCGTCGGAGCCGCCGTCGTCCATGACCACCAGCCCGTCGGCCTCCAGCGACCGCAGCAGCCTGCTCAGGTAGCCGGAGTCGAGGTCGAGCCGCGTCCGCAGGACACGCACCTCGCTGCCTTCCGCGCCGATCTCCCAGAGCACCCGCGACTGCCCGAGCGCCCGATCCCTGGCCAGGAAGCTGTCGTTGAGCGCCCCGATCCGCTGCGTCACGGTCCGCTGGAACCTGCGCACCTGGCCGATCGCCGCACCGTCCATATCTCTGACTTTAGTCAGGGAATCTCTCCTTCGCGAGGTCACATCCACGGACCAGCGACCGGCACCGTGCTGTAGTCCTCCCCCGTGACCGGCCGGATGTCCTTCCAGTGCACCCATCGCGCGCCCTCGCTCGCCTGCGGCGGCCAGAGCAGGAATCCCCATCGCACCCCTTCGGTGTCGTCGCCCCAGGCCAGCAGGTAGCGGGCCGCCGTGGCGTGCTCCACGACGGGCGGGCGCCAGAGCTCGGGCAGGTCCTGCGTGTCGGTATCCATACCGATCATTATACGAACACGCATTCGATATCTCCAGGAGTGCTAGGCTATGACTGAATATCCGATCCAGTCATAGGGACACACATGGCTGTGGCATTCACGACCGAGGACCGGGCGCGCATCACCGCGTCCCTGCTCGACACCGCCGAAGAGCTCTTCGCCACCCAGGGCCTGAAGAAGACCTCGCTCGACGAGCTGGTCGCCGCCTCGGGCATCGCCAAGGGCAGCTTCTACGCGTTCTTCGAGTCCAAGGAGGAGCTGTACAAGGAGGTGATGATCCGCAGGGCGCCCATGCTCGGCAAGCGGCTGGCCACCGCCCTGGACCGGCCGCCCGGCGTCGAGGCGCTCGCCCACATCATGCGCGAGTTGATCGACGTGCTCTCCACCGACCCGTTCTACCGGCGGCTGCTCACCCGGCCCGAGGAGCTGGAGGCGGTGGCGCGCAGGGTCGGGGCCGAGGAGGTCGCCCGCGTCACACCTCACCTGCTGACGCCGCTGCTCGACTACCTCGCCCGTGGGCAGGCCGACGGCGTCTTCGTCGCGGACGTCCCGCCCGAGGTGCTGGTCGGCGTGCTGCGCACGGCCGGCCTCCTGGTGCTCAACCGCGACAGGTTCGGGCCCGACCACTCCCAGGTGGTCGAGGCCACCATCAACGCGCTGGCCAGGGGGCTCGTCGCATGAATGTGCTGAAGAAGTACGCGCAGGCCGCGGGCATGACGGACGAGGCGTGGAAGCGGCACGCCAACCCGTGGAGCGTCTGGACCCGGTTCGCCGCCATCCCGCTGATGATCGCGGCCATCTGGAGCAGGGAGTGGCTCGGCTGGTGGGCCCTCGTCCCGGTGGGCCTGGTCGTCGTCTGGCTGGCGGTCAACCCGCACGTCTTCCCGGCGATCGAGCAGCCCGGAAGCTGGTCGGCCCGGGGCATCTACGGCGAGAAGCTGTGGCTGCGCGACCGGTCGCTGGTCACCGGCGACCACCGCAACGTGCAGCGGCTGCTCATCGGGGTAGGCTCGGCGGGGTTCGCGCTGCTCATCTGGGGGCTGATCGCGCTCGACATCTGGCCGACGGTGTTCGGCGCCACGCTGGTCACGCTCGGCCAGCTCTGGCGCATCGACCGGCTCGGCCAGCTCTACCTGGCCCACCGCGACACCGCCCGCGAGTAAGAACACCGGGACAACGCGAAACCGCCCCTGCCCATCAAGGTGAGGCAGAGGCGGTCAGGTCGGGGTGGAGCTATGGGGATTCGAACCCCAGACCTCCTCCATGCCATGGAGGCGCGCTACCAACTGCGCCATAGCCCCTTGCTGCGTGTACGAGTGTATCCGACTTACGGACCCCTCAAGCACACGTTAAAAAGTAAGCATACGCAGGGTAAAAGCTTGCTACTGTCCGTTGCCGTGCCCAGCGTGCAACCACTGCCCCTGACCCGCGATGCGCCCAGCTCCTCGACCGCCGCGAGCATGCCGTGATCGGCGTCAGCGCGCTCAACGGGTACTTCACCCCCCGCACCATCAGACACCTGCTCGACTGGGCGACCAGGACGTTCGCCCGGGTGCACGTCCTCGTGCCCGGCGTCGAGCTGGCCGGGACGCTGGTCGCCAGGGGGTGTCCGGAGGCCAAGGCCGGGGCCAAGGCGAGGGCGGCGGCCAACAACACGCGCAACCGGGTGGTCCGCGCGCTCGACGCCCTCGACCCGCCCAACGCCACCGTGTTCGACTGGAACGAGCTGGCCTCCGTCCCGGCCTACGACTGCGCGCGGATGAGGCTGGAGCGGCTGTTCGCCACCGATCCGGTCTTCAGGGAGCACTGCATGGACGCGGTACGGCCCATCGTCGGCGCGCCGGAGCTCTCCCGCGAGCAGGCCGAGCACGCCCTGCCGTTCCTCCTGGCCGAGCTGCCCTTCGTGATCGACACCCCGTCGATCCTCGGCACGGGCTCGTCGGTGTTCTGCTACCCCAGGCCGATGCCGATGGTGGACCTGCTCTACGCCGGCCTGCTGCCGGTGCGCCCGGCATCCGCGCAGGGATTCGTCTCCACCGCATTGACACAGGCAGCCCGCCCCGCCGACCATCTCAGTAACACTCTGTAACAGCATCGTCACCTGAGGTGGCCGGCTATGGATGCGGATGCTCGAAATGCTGGACATGCGTTCGACACGAGCGACATGGATCACAACGGCTACCTCGACCACCGCGACATGATCGTGGTCGCGTCGGCGCTGTGCGCCCGGCTCGGGCTCTCGGGGCAGGGCGCACAGCGGGTCGCGGACGCGTACGAGCGGGTCTGGCAGTACGCCGTCCACAACATCGGCACCGACCCAGAGGGCCGCATCAGCAGGGAGTCCTACATCGGCTACGCGCTGGCCCCGGAGCTCGACCGCGCCGAGTTCGTGGCCAACGTGGTCAGGCCGATCACCGACGCCCTCTGGGACGCGCTCGACGACGACGGTGACGACCGGCTCGACCGGGCCGAGTTCCTGCGCCTGTGGTCGGCGTACGACGTGGCGGGGGCGGCGTCACGGGCGTCCTTCGATCGGCTGCGCGGCAACAAGGTGGCGCACGTGTCGAAGGACGGGTTCGCCCAGGCGATGTACGACTTCTACTACAGCTCCGCCACCGCCGCCCCCATACTCGGCTGAAGCCCCTTACCCCACCGACCGGGCCTGGTCGATGAGCTGGACCAGCTCCGTCACCATCGGGTCCTCGGTAGCCGGCGCCAGCCGGGCGGCCTGCTCCTTGAGCTCGGGCAGGTCCATGCCGAACGCCTTGCGGTCCCGCAGGTAGACCGCGAACGCGGCCACCACCACGTCCACCTGGAACCGGACCGGCGCCTTGTCCAGCGACGCGGCCAGCTCGTCGGCCCGCAGCGACTTGCTCGCCTCGGAGGCGGACCGGGTGTCGGGGTCCTGCCAGCGCACGGTGGCCTGGGCGAGCTGCCCGTCGGCGCCCGGCTTGAGCCGCAGCGAGTAGAGCGCGGTCACCGAGTGGCCGGGGCCGATCTCGCCGCCGTCCTGGGTGTCGTCGCGGAAGTCCTCCGTGTTCAGCGCGCGGTTCTCGTACCCGATGAGCTGGTAGCTCTCCACCACCGACGGGTTGAAGACCACCTGGGCCTTGGCGTCGCGCGCCCGCAGCTCGATGTTCGCGGGCAGTTGCGTGGTGAAGACCTTGTCGGCCTCCTCCTGGCTGCTGACGTACACGGCCATGCCGTCGCCGTTGTCGGCGAGCTGCTCCATCAGCTCGTCGCCGTAGTCGCGGCCGACGCCGACGGTGAGCAGCGTGACCTGCTTGCCCGCGTACTCCTTGACCTGGTCGAGGATGGTACGCCACTCGGTGGAGCCCTGGTTGGCCAGGCCGTCGGAGAGCAGGATGACCCGGTTGGTGGCGGCGGGACGGAACGCCTTGGACGCCTCCTGGTAGCCGGTGACGAGCCCGGCCGAGAGGTTCGTGCCGCCCGAGACGGTCAGCTCGTTCACCGCGTCGCGCAGCTCCTGCCGCGCTGTCAGCGGGGTCATCGACGCCAGCACCTCGGCGTCGTCGCTGAACGACACGATCGACACCTGGTCGCCGGGCGCGAGCTGATCGAGCAGTTTGAGCAGGGCCGACTTGACCAGGTCCAGCCGCCCGGTCTCGGCCATCGAGCCGGACACGTCCACGACGAACGTGAGGTTGGCGGGCCGCCGCGCCGCCGCGTCCGATCCGCGTGTCTGCAGGCCCACGCGCAGGATCGCCTGGTCGCGCTCCGGCAGCTTCGCGCCGTCCACGTGCACCGCGAAGCCGTCGTCCGACGGCGGCGCGTAGTCCTGCCGGAACGCGTTGATCCACTCCTCCGGGCGAATCTCGCCGGGCGCGGGCCAGCGGCCTCCCCGGAGGGTCTGCCGGGCGTAACCGTACGAGGCCGTGTCCACGTCGAGGGCGAACGTGGAGATCTGGGCCGTGGTCGTGTCCTCCTCGCCGTTCGTCTTGGCGGGTGACGCGGACGGGCGGACCGGGGCCGGTTCCGCGTTCGCCGGAGCCTTCGCCGCGCGTTCACCGCTGCTCGAGCTTCCGGAGCCGCCTCCGCACGCAGAGAGGGCGAGCAGCGCAACAATGCCGATTCCCGCCACTAAAGGGCGAAATTTCATTGCAACCACCTCCATGCCCTACGACGGAACTTGATCTGCCCAGGCCGAGCCGGTGACGTAAGCGAGCACAAACCGCGATCGACGCGTGATCAGTCGTGACAGCCGCGACAGCTGGGGTGACCAGGAGTACGTCCCGGCCATCGGGCTGTGGCCCTAGCGTGACAATGCCGCGTCCTCGACCCGCACCCGTACGGTGAGCAGCACCGCGTTGGCGGCGGCGAAGGCCGTCGCGGTGAGCCAGGCCGAGTGCACCAGCGGCAGCGCGAGGCCCTCGGCGACCACGGCCACGTAGTTGGGGTGCCGCAGCCACCGGTACGGCCCCCGGTGCACCAGCGGCATTCCCGGCACCACGACCACGCGGGTGTTCCACTGCCTGCCCAGCGTGCCGACGCACCACCAGCGCAGCCCCTGGGCCAGGACGACGACCGCCAGCATCGGCCAGCCCAGCCACGGGACGAAGGGCCGGCCGAGCAGCCACACCTCGGCGGGCGCCGCCGCGAGGAGCGCCGCGTGGGCCAGGACGATCCAGGGGTAGTGCCGCCGGCCGTACTCGACGCCGCCCCTGGACCTGGCCCAGGCCAGGTTGCGGCGGGCCACCGCCAGCTCGGCCAGCCGCTCCAGCGCGACCAGCCCGATCAGGACGAGGTACGCGCTCACCAGTGCAGCAGCAACAGCTCGGCGGAGAATCCCGGCCCCAGCGCGAGGAGCACGGCGGGCGTGTCCGGCCGGCCCCGCGTCTCCTGGAGCACGTGGAGCACCGAGACCGAGGACAGATTGCCGTGCTCGCGCAGCGACCGCCAGGTCACGTCGAGCGCCTTGGGAGGCAGGTCGAGGGTCCGCGCGATCGTCTCGATGACCTTGGGGCCGCCGGGATGGCAGACCCAGGTGGCGACCTGCCCGGGGGTCAGGCCGTAGTCCGCCAGGAACGCCTTGATGTCACCGGCCAGCACCTGCTCCACGAACGTGGTCAGGTCCGGGTCCAGCACGATCCGGAACCCGTGCGGCCCGACCTCCCAGCCCATGAGGTGCTCGGTGTCCGGATAGAGCCGGCTGCGGGTGGCGACGACCTCGGGGCCCTGGCCGCGCCCGGTCGCCACGACGGCCGCCGCGCCGTCCCCGAACAGCGCGCTGGCCACCAGGTTCGCGACCGAGGTGTCGTCCCGCTGGATCGTCAGCGAGCACAGCTCCACGCACACCAGCATCGCGACGTGGTCGGGCCAGCCGCGCAGGTAGTCGTGCAGGCGCGACAGCCCCGACGCCCCCGCCGCGCACCCGAGGCCGAACACGGGCACCCGCTTGACGTCCGGCCGCAGCCCCACGCGCTGGGCCAGCCGGGCGTCGAGCGAGGGCGTGGCGATGCCGGTGGTCGAGCAGAGCAGCAGGTGATCGACCCGCTCCGGGCGCACGCCGGCCTTGTTCAGGGCACCCTTGACGGCCTGTTCGGTCAGGTCGAGGGCTGTTTCGAGGTAGATGTCGTTCGCGCGGGCGAAGGAGTCGAGCTTGGTGTAGTCGGCCAGCGGGAGCGCGAGATTGCGGCCCTCCACGCCGGCCGCCGCATGGAATCGGCGCAGCAGCTCCTCGTCGCAGTCGGTCAGCCGGGAGAACGCCTCGGTGATCTCCACCTGCGCGTAGCGATGATCCGGCAAAACGGTCTGCACAGCCGATATATGCATATACCTCTCTTGCCGCTGAAAGGCTGGGGCTAACATGCGAGGCATGCTCCTGCCGTATCCCTCCAGGCCGCACCGGGTGGCCGTGCTGGCGTTCGACGGCATGGCGCCGTTCGAGCTCGGCTGCGTCGTGGAGTTCTTCGGGCTGGCCCGGCCCGAGCTGGACCTCCCGTGGTACTCGCTCGCGGTGTGCGCGGAGACGCCGGAGCCGCTGCGGGTGGTGGGCGGGTTCACCATGCAGGCGGCGCACGGGCTGGACGTGCTGGCCGAGGCCGACACGGTGATCGTGCCCGGGGTGGCGGACGTGCGCGGAGAGGTCTCCGGCGCGCTCGTGTCCGCGCTGCGGCTCGCGCACTCGCGCGGCGCGCGCCTGGTGTCGATCTGCTCGGGCGCGTTCGCGCTGGCGGCGGCCGGGCTGCTGGACGGGCGCGAGGCCACCACCCACTGGAAGTACGCCGAGCTGCTCCAGGAGCGTTTCCCGCTCGTCCGGGTCAACCCCTCGGTCCTGTACGTGGACGGCGGCGACGTGCTGACCAGCGCGGGCAGCGCGGCGGGCCTCGACCTGCTGGTCCACCTCGTACGCGGCGACCACGGGCCGAACGTGGCCAACTCCGTGGCCCGCCGCCTGGTCATACCGCCGCACCGGGAGGGCGGTCAGGCGCAGTTCATCCAGGCCGCCGTGACACCGGTGGCGGACGACGGCGGGGTGGCCAGGGCGATGTCGTGGGCCCTGGAGCATCTGGCCGGGCCGATCGCCGTGGCGGATCTGGCCAGGGTGGCGCACATGTCGGAGCGCTCGTTCATCAGGCACTTCAAGCGGCAGACCGGCACCAGCCCGCTGCGGTGGGTGATCTCGCAGCGGGTGGCGGCCAGCCTGCCGATGCTGGAGTCCACCGGGGCGCCGGTGGAGGAGATCGGGGCGGCGGTCGGTTTCGAGAGCGCGGTGACGTTCCGGCACCACTTCACGCGGGCCATGCGGACGTCGCCGTCGGCGTACCGGCGGGCCTTCAGCGCGTGACCCTCAGGTCGTGAGCCTCCACAGGGAGGTGACCTCGGCGGCGCGGGCCTCGTGCAGCGGGTCCTGCTCGTCCTTCGGCCGGTGGTGCCGGGGCGGGACGTCCAGGCGCCCGGCCACGCGCAGCCCCGCCCGCTCGAACGCGGCCGACAGGTCGGCCCTGGTGCGCAGGCCAAGGTGCTCGGCCAGGTCGGAGAGGATGAGCCAGCCTTCGCCGCCCGGCTCCAGATGCCCGGCGAGACCGTCGAGGAACCCGTTCAGCATCCGCCCGCCGGGATCGTAGACGGCCTGGTCGAGGGGCGAGACCGGCTTGGCGGGCAACCACGGCGGGTTGCACACGACCAGCGGCGCCCGGCCGGGCGGGAAGAGGTCGGCGCGCACGACCTCCACCCGGTCGTCCAGCCCGAGGCGGGCGAGGTTGTCCTCGGCGCACTCGACGGAGCTCCGGTCGAGGTCGGTGGCCACGACCCGGTGCACGCCCCGCCTGGCCAGCACGGCGGCCAGCACGCCGGTGCCGGTGCCGATGTCGAAGGCCAGCCGGTGGTCCTCCGGCAGCGGCGCCCGCGCGACCAGGTCGACGTACTCGCCCCTGATCGGCGAGAACACGCCATGGTACGGGTGGATGCGGGCCTCGAGCGCGGGGACGTAGACGCCCTTGTGCCGCCATTCGTGGGCCCCGATCAGGCCGAGCAGCTCGCGCAGCTGGCCGACCGCCGGCGGGGCCTCGGCGCCGTACACCTCGGCGCACGCCTCGCGCACGTCCGGCGCCCTGCGCAGCGGCACCACGTGGTCCTCCGCGAACGGGACGAGCAGCATGCCCAGCGTGCGGGCGCGCTGGGAGCGGGCCTGGCGGTAGCGGTGGAACCCGGCGCCGGGGGCGGCGGGCTTGCACCGGCGCCCCATGGCCGCCAGCAGCTGGCGAGCGTTCTGGAAGTCGCCCTGCCAGAGCAGCGCGGTGCCCTCGCAGGCCAGCCGGTAAGCGGTGTCGGCCGTCATCCGGTCGTCGGCGGTGACCACCCGCCTGGGTGGCGGCGCGCCCAGCGCGGAACGCCAGATCGCCGACCGTTCCTGCCCTGCCTCGGTCCAGTGGATCATCAGAACCCGACCGTTTCACATGCCGCGCCCGCGCGGCCACCCATTTACGGCAACAGGCCGTCCACCAGGGCGCGCAGCCCCCGGGCGTAGGTGTCCTGCGCGGTCAACTCCTCCCACCGTACGCCCACCGCGCTGATCAGCGGGAACTCTTCGGGATCCAGCTCGGCGAACACCCGCTCCCGATACGTCGGCCCCCCTTCCGCCCGCCGCTTCCCGGCCGCCGCCCGGGAGCCGAGCTCCCCCGCCGTGTAGTGCCAGATGATCCGGTACGCGTCCACGGCCCGCTCGACCGACAGCCCGGCGCGTACGGCGGCGTCGACGATCTTCTCCGGATACCAGAGCGCGCCGACCGAGAGCAGGTCGTCGGCCCTGAGCACGTCCACGATCCACGGACAGCCGGACAGCCCGTCGCGCATGGCAGTGGCCACGGCCACCACGCGCTCGCGCGGCTCGTCCGGCAGCTCGGGCCTGGGCATGCCGGCGGCGTAGTCGTCGAGGAGGAGCAGGAGCAGCTCCTCCTTGTCGCGTACGTGGTGGTACAGCGCCATCGCCGTGCTGCCGACCTCCTTGGCGAGCCTGCGCATGGTGAGGCCGCCGACTCCGTCCTCCTCGATGACGCGGTGAGCGGCGGCCACGATCTCCGCCCGGGAGATCCTGGGCGGCCTTCCTGTACGTGCGGGCATCCTGCCATGCTACTTTCTATACATGTACGAAAACTCGGCGCGGCTCGTCGCCTGGGGTGACGAGCTGATCAAGCTGCACGACGGTTTCCGGCGCGACCTGGCCAACCTGCGCTCGTCGCGCGGAACGGACCTGCGTACGCACTGCCTGGCGTTCTGCGACGCCCTCCACGCCCACCACGAGGGAGAGGACGGCGCGCTCTTCCCCCACCTCGCGGGCGAGCACCCCGAGCTGGCACAGGCGCTGGAGCGCCTACGGGCGGAGCACGTGGTGGTGGCGCGGCTCATGGAGCGCATCCGCGTCCTGCTGGACGAGGACGGCGACGGCGTGGCGGCCGAGCTCGACCGCCTGGCCCGCGAGCTGGAGGCGCACCTGGACTACGAGGAGGAGCAGCTGGTGCCCATCCTGAACACGATGGAGACCCTCCCGGACGAGGTCTGACCCGGACTATCCGGCGCGCAGGGCGTCGAGGCTCAGCGTGAAGTGGCGGCGCCACCGCTCGGGATCGGCCTCCGCCACCCGCGAGCTGGCCATCATGAAGAACGCCAGGTCGATCGGCCCGACGTCCGCCCGCAGCGCCTCCGCCCGCTGGGCCCGCTCGACCAGCCGGACGATCAACCGGTTGACCTCGGACTCGTCGCTCCGGTGCGCCAGGCACACCAGCTCGGTGAAGGCCCGGTCCCTGGCCTGAAGCTCGCACGTGCGCCTCCACGAGGTCGTCCTCGGCGACCTGGCCACCGTCAAGGCGGCGATCAGCACGCTCTGACGGTCATTTTTCGCGTTCGGCGGTGACGAGCTCGCGGGTGGCCGGAGCGACCTCGGCCGCGAACAGCTCCACCACCGAGGGGTCGTCCGCCATCAGGATGAACGTGCTGACACCGTGGTCCAGGGCGAGGCCGGCGAGCTCTTCCGCCCACTGGTCCGGCGGCCCGTCGAGCAGGCCGCGGCTGGAGCTCGCGAAGCGGCCCGAGAGGTTCAGCAGCCGGCGTACGTCGGCGGGCGAGCGGCCGGCGGACAGCGCGGCCTCGTCGATGTGCTTGTTCCCCTCCGTGAGGTCCCCGGGGCCGCCCTGCAGGTAGGACAGCGACGGCAGCCAGCCGTCGGCGGCGCGGCCGGTCAGCTTGAGCATCTTCGGCTTGTAGGCGCCGAGCCAGACCCCGATGTCATGGGCCGGGGCGGGGCCGCGTTTGGCGCCTTTGACCTGGTAGTACTCTCCGTCCACCCGGACGCCGCCCGGCTCGTCGGCCGCCCAGATCTCGCGGAAGATCCGGATCGCCTCCTCCAGCGCGTCAACGGCCTGGCCGGGGGACAGCCGCCGGCCGCCCATGGCCTCGATGGCGTCCCAGAACCCGCCCGCGCCGATGCCCAGCTCGAAGCGGCCGCCGCTGAGCAGGTCCAGGCTGGCCGCGCTGCGGGCCAGCACGGCCGGGTGCCGCAGCGGCAGGTTGAGCACGTTGCCGCTGAGCCGGACGCGCTCGGTGCGGGCGGCGACGTAGGACAGCAGGGTCCAGGTGTCGAGGAACTTCGGCTGGTACGGATGATCCTGGAACGTCACCAGGTCCAGGCCGGCGCGGTCGGCCGCCACGGCCACCTCCACCGCGTGGGTGGCGGGCTGCGCCGTGGGGGTGACGAACGCGCCGAACAGCAGGTCGTGCCCGTAGTCGGTCATCTATGACTCCTCAGGTCGGATGTTGAAGTTGTCGCGGAAGACGTTGTCCGGGTCGTACCGTGCCTTGAGCTCGCGCAACCGCCGCAGGGTGCCCGGAGGGAACGCGTCGCCCAGCCGCTCGGGCCGCCCGTCGGTCTCGAAGCTGAGGTAGAGGCCGTTGACGTACGGCTCCAGCCGGGCCCACTCCTTGTCCACCCGCTGCCGGTTCGCCCCGAACGCGATGACCGAGAAGTTGGCGGAGCGGTGGGCGTAGGCGGTGGCGTCGGCAGGGACGTCGGCCACCGCGCCGCCGACCGAGCGGATCTGGAAGAAGTAGACCGCGCCGCTGTGGATCAGCCGCGCCGCGGCGGCGGCGAACTCCGGGGTGATGTGCTCGACCAGCCCGGAGCGGGTGACCGGCTCCCCCTGGCCGTTGTGGCCGTCGCCGGCCGCGTTGGCCATGACGGCGGCGTACGAGGTGATCACGACCTGCTGGTCGAGCAGCGGGGCGATGTCCGCCATCGGCTGGAGCCGGTCGATGACGGTCTCCGGCACGCCCGCGTTGACCATGGCCATCACGTGCCCGGTCGCCGGACGTCCGGCGCGCGGCGGGCTCACGATGAGGAAGCTCGTGAGGTCGCGCGGGGCCGCCTCCTGGACCGCGCCCCACCTCTCGAGGAAGGTAGCCGTGTCCCTGGCGTCCATGACGAGCTGCGCCCACCCGACGTCGCCGACCTCGTCCACCTCGAACTCGAACGCCGTGACGACGCCGAAGTTCGCGCCCGCGCCGCGTACCGCCCAGAACAGGTCCGCGTTCTCCGCCTCGCTCGCCCGCACCACCGAGCCGTCGGCGAGCACCATCTCGACGGCGCGCAGGTGGTCGATGGTCAGGCCGTGGTCGCGGGCCAGGAACCCGAGGCCGCCGGCGGTGGCCAGGCCGCCGACGCCGACCCCGCCGTAGTCGCCGGAGCTGAGCGCCCACCCGTACGGCTCCAGGGCCGCGGCGACGTCCGTCCAGCGCGCGCCGGGCCCGATCCTGACCAGGCGGTTCGCCCGGTCGAGCACCTCGATGGAGTTCAGCCCGGACACGTCGACGACGATGCCGCCGTCATTGGTGGAGCGGCCGCTGATCCCGTGCCCGCCGCTGCGCACCCCCAACGGCAGGTGCGGGTGGGCCCGCGCGAACGCCAGCGCCTCGGCCACCTGGCCGGCGTCGCGCGGCCGGATGACCAGCCCCGGCGCCCCGCCCCGCAGGTAGGTCGACCTGACCCGCGAATACCCCGGGTCGCCCGGCTCGATCACCGGGAGGGACGCGGGCACCAGGTCATAGTCGATCCCGGCTCGCCGCACGGCGCGCACGGAGGCGCGGCGCAGCTGACGGCCGGTCGGTCCCACGGCCTCGCGCAGCGCGGGCGCCACCTCCAGGGCGAACCGTTCGACGGCCTCAGGGTCGTCCGACCTGAGGATGAACGTCCCGATCCCGTCCTCGACGGCCAGCGGGAGCAGGTCTTCCACGCGGGACCGCGCCGGGACGTTGACCAGCCGGCGGATCTCCCGGGGATCGCGCCCGGCCGCCACCGCGGCCTCGTCGATGAGCTTGTTCCCGGCCCTGATCCGGTCCGGCCCGCACTCGTCGAGGGACACCAGCCAGCCGTCCGCCCGCTCCCCCACCAGCCGCAGCGAGCCCGCGTCGTCCGCGCCCAGCCAGATCGGCACGTCGTGCGCGGCCGGCGGCCCCGGCTGCGCGCCCCCGAGCCGGTAGTGCTCGCCGTCGAACCGCAGCGGCCCGCCGTCCTCGTCCCACATGCCGCGGATCACGTCGATCGCCTCGCCGGCCCCCTCAGCGGCGCCCAGCGCGAGCGACAGCCGGCCGCCGGACAGCAGGTCGAGGCTGACCGCCGCGCGGGCGAGCACGGCGGGCGGGCGCAGCGCGAGGTCCAGGACGTTGGCCGACAGGCCCACCCGCGAGGTCCGTCCGGCCACCCACGACAGAAGCGTCCACGTGTCGAACGTGTCCGGATGATCCGGAAAGGTGACCAGGTCGTACCCCAGTTCCTCACTCCGGACCGCCAGCGACACGGCCTCGGCTCCGGGGGTGATGAACGTGCCGAACGTCAGTGGATGGCCGTAGTTCATCCGAGCCCTCTCACACAATTAGGTTGATGCATCAACCATACTAGACTGTCGTCATGTCCACGCTCTCCACCCGCCAGGCGGCCCAGTGGGCCAGCTATCAGCGCATGCGCGTGCAGCTCACCGGGCGGATCAACCGGGAGCTCGCCGGGGCCACCGGCCTGTCGGAGGCCGACTACGAGATCCTCGCCCACCTCACCGAGTCGCCCGAGGAGTCGATGCGGGCGCTGGCGCTGCGGTGCGGGCTGGCATGGGAGAAGAGCCGCCTGTCCCACCAGTTGCGGCGCATGGAGCAGCGCGGGCTGGTCACGCGCGCCGAGTGCGAGGAGGACAACCGGGGGTCGGTCATCCGGGTCACCGAGGAGGGCCGCCGGCTCGCCGCCGAGGCCAGGCTCCACCACGAGAGGGCCGTACGGCGCTACGTCGTCGACGTGCTGACCCCGGCCCAACTGGAGGCGCTGGGCGCCATCGCCGAGACCGTGCTGGGGCAGCTCACGGAGGAGGAGCACCAGGCATAGGACGATTGTCATGCCGAGGTCAGGATCGATGGCACCGGTCAACGCCGCGAAATCGCCGGACCATCGAGGCATGAGAAGAATCCTCCTGGCCCTGGGGCTGGCCCTGCTCTCCCCGCTCGTCGCGGAGTTCCTGCTCGGCGACTTCCCCCTGACGTACCTGTACTTCCTGCTCCTGCTCGCCCCCACCTACGGCGGCGCCACGGTGGTCATCCGGGAGGTGGCCAGGAGGAAAGGGCTCGGGTGGCCGAGCATCGTGCTCATGGCCCTCGCCTACGGCGTGTTCGAGGAGGGCATCATGACGATGTCGCTCTTCAACCCCGACTACGCCGGGCAGCGGCTGCTCGACCCCGGCTACATCTCCGCGCTCGGGATCGGGGTGCCGTGGACGCTGTTCGTGCTGGCCCTGCACACGGTGTGGAGCGTGAGCGTGCCCATCGCGGTCATGGAGGAGCTGGCCGGCGAGCGGCGGACCACCCCGTGGCTGGGCAGGGCCGGTCTCAGCGTGGCGGCGGCGCTGGCCGTGCTGGGAGCCGCGTCGACCACGCTGTTCTCCTACCAGAACGGGCACTTCCTCGCGTCCGTGCCGCAGCTCGTGTCCATCGTGGTGATCGTGGTCCTGCTGGTGGTGGCGGCCTTCCGGCTGCCGCGCCCGGGCCGGGCCCCAGAGTGGGCCACAGGGCGGGCGCCGTCACCGTGGCTGGTGCTCGGGGTGGCGCTGGTCGCCGGGCTGGTGTTCGAGCTACAGACGGTGATCCAGGGGCTGCCCGTCTGGCTGACCATCGCCGGGCTCGTCGCGGCCGAGGCGGGCATCGCCTGGGCGGCGCTCACCTGGTCGGCGCGCGAGGGGTGGGACGGCAGGCACCGGATGGCGCTGGCCGGCGGGGCGCTGCTGACCTACGCCTGGCACGCGTTCTTCTCCCACCCGCTGGTGCCGTCGTCCCTCGGGCTCGACCTCGCCAGCCACCTGGTGTTCGGGCTGGGAGCGGTGGCGCTGCTGGTCGTGGCGCTTCAGAGGGTGAAGTCGAATGTGTAGGAGTGCGAGCCGTCAGGGGCGATGATGATGTCCATCTCGCCCCTGAGCCCCCGCAACTCCCCCGTCGCCGAGTCGGGGACGACCGAGATTCTCAGCGACCGCTCGCCGCGGTCGCTGACCGCGTTGTGCTGCACGACGAAGGCCCCCGCGAGGCCGTCGAGGGTGCCCTCGATGCGCTCCAGCGCCACGTACGACCTCGAGTCCTCGACCTGCGTCGAGGCCGTCAGCAGGTGGACGACGCTGGTGGCCGTCAGGTCCCCGTGGAAGGTCTTGGACATGGTCACGAGCCCGATCGAGACGCCGTCACGCTCCACGAACGGTGCTTTGGCGTCCCAGCCTGCGGTGTCGAAGGTTCCCTTGGCGGTCATGGCTCCATCGTGCCGGTCATACCTGTCAGGTCCCGTCAGGTACCGGTGAGGCGTTCCACCACGGGCGCGAACTCGTCCAGGTACTGGGCGTTCACCGACACGTACGAGACGCCGAGCCGGTCGCGGCGCCTGCGCAGCGTGTCCGCCATCTCGTCCGCGGTGCCCAGCAGGACGCCGGTGCCGCCGGCCGGGACGTTCAGCCACGAGGGCGGCTCGGCACCGGCGGCCGCGAGGTTCATGCTGAGCTCCAGGTCGTGGAAGCGGTCGCCGGCCAGCTCGTACAGCTCGTCCAGCTTCGCCGCCACCTGATCCTCCGTGTAGTGCGGCGGCAGCCCGAGCGCCACGGTGTCGGCCTGCTGGGCGGCGAGCTTGAGGAGCCTGGTCCCGGACGCGGCGACCAGGACGCGTACGTCCTTGACCGCTTCGATCGTCCGGGCGACGCGCTCGATGCGCTGGCCGGGCGTGCCGTACCCGACGCCGAGCGCCGCGGCGTCCCGCTCCGCGTCCGGGCGTCCGGCGCCCAGACCGAGCTCGAAGCGCCCGTCGGTGAGCGCGTGCAGGGTGGCGGTCTCCCACGCCACGGCCTCGGGAGTCCGGTTGGCGGCGCTCAGCACGAACGTGCCGACGCGCAGGGTCGTCGTGGCCGTCGCGGCCACGGCGGCGGCGACGAAGGGCGACAGCGTGCCGAGCGTGTCGGGGACCAGCAGCGTCGAGTAGCCGAGGCTCTCCGCCCTGCGGGCCAGGCCGGTCCACGCGCCGGCGTCGGTGGCATGTCCGGCGACCGCGCCGAACCTGAACGGGTGATCGGTCATGCCACCAACGATCGCGGATCCGCGCCGCGGCGACATCGTCCCCCGGACCGGTGGTCTCCTACATCCGGGGGCGCACGCCCGCGCGAGAGTGCTACTCCTGCAGCAGTATCCGCGTGAAGTCGTTGGCGAACTTGCCCTCGGGGTCGAGCCGCCGCGCCAGCGAGCGGAACTCGCCGGGGCACTCGGGCCGGCGGGTGAACAGCTTGCCCCAGTGCGGCCTGGGCGCGAACGGCGCCAGTGTCTCCTCCACCAGCTCCAGCACCGGCAGCACCGCGGCCACGTCCCTGATCCAGGTGAAGTGGATGCCGACGCTGTCGCGACCGCGGAAGGGGCTCAGCCACAGGTCGTCGGGCGCGATCGAGCGCACCTCGGAGATCTGCAGGACGGGCCGGATCCGGTCACCGATCGCGTACAGCTCGCGCAGCGCCTTGACCGCGTGCTCCCGGGGCAGGATGAGCTCCGACTGCAGCTCGTTGCCCGCGCCGCTCGGCTCGGCGTCCGGACGGAAGTGCGGCAGCCGCTCGTGCCACGGCCCGGGCACGCCGAGCTGGACCGTGCAGTTCTCCGCCGACATCGCGGGCAGGGGGTGGCGGGGGCCGTCGGCCGGGGTGGTGCCGTGCCAGTCGGCGTCGGTCAGCTCCTCGGTGCTCTTCAGCCAGACGCGGGTGTCGCGCCAGTCGGTGAAGAGGCTGACGCTGTAGGCGGCGGACATGATCCGGTCGAAGTCCGCGAGCGCGGCCACGGTCAGGCCCTCGCGTACGTACTGGCGCAGCTCGAAGGCCGGCACCAGGTCGAGGGTCAGCGAGGTGACGACGCCGAGCGCGCCGAGGGCCACCACCGCGCCGGGGAAGTCGGCGTCGCCGCGGGAGAGCGTGAGCACGGAGCCGTCGGCGGTGACGAGGTCGAGCGAGGACACGGCCGAGGCCAGGCCGGGGATGGCGTCGCCGGAGCCGTGCGTGCCGGTCGCGACCGAGCCGGCCACGGAGATGTGCGGCAGCGAGGCCATGTTCGCCAGCGCGAACCCGGCCCGGTGCACCTGCGGCGCGAGCCGCGCGTACGTCATGCGCGCGGGCACCCGCACCGTGGCCGCCGCGCTGTCGATCTCCACCGCGTCCGGCATCCGGTCGAGCACGACGAGGTCGCCGTCGGTGTCCGCGACGTCGTTGAACGAGTGGCCGCTCCCCAGCGCCCGCACGCGGGAGCCGGCCGAGACGAGCCGCTGGAGCTCGTCGAGCGAGGTCGGGTGATGGACATCTTGCGCCCGAAATGCGGTGTTTCCCGCCCAATTGGTCAGCGTCACGGCATTACCTTCCCACAAACCACCTTGTCAGCCCCGCCCGGGTGCCGCTAGCTTCGGGAGCCGCTGACGGAGGTGTGCCGTGCTCTACCTGTCCGAGGCTGTCGGCCTTGTCACGCTCGTGCTCTGGCTCTACTGCCTCTTCGACGCGATCACCACGCCCGACGTGCTCTGCAGGAACCTGCCGAAGATCGTCTGGGTGGTCGTCGTGCTGCTGTTCCCGCTGATCGGCTCCATCGCCTGGCTGGTGGCGGGCCGACCGGACCGGTCGCAGGCGGCCACCCGGCCGAACGCGTTCCCCGAGTACGACCGCCCGGGCCGCTTCGCCGCCGGCAACCCGGACGACGACGAGGAGTTCCTGCGCCGCTGCCGCGAACGCGCCGAGGAGCAGCGCAGGAACGCCCCCAAGAAACCGCCCGAGGACTAGAAGCCCTGGGCCAGGCGGTAGTACGCCTGGTTCCAGCGGATCTCCTTGGTGAACCGCTCGGTCGTCGTGTCGGCGTCGATGATCAGCAGCTCCACACCGAGCATGTCGGCCAGGTCGGTCAGCTCCGCGCGGCCGATCGCCGTGGAGAGCACCGTGTGGTGCGGCGCGCCCGCCGTGAGCCACGACTCCGTGGACGTACGCAGGTTGGGGCGGGGGTTCCAGACCGCGCGGGCGACCGGCAGCTTGGGCAGCGGCTGGGGCGGGGCCACGAGGTCGATCTCGTTGGCCACCAGCCGGAACCGGTCACCCATGTCGGCCAGGCCCACCACGATGCCGGGGCCGGGCTCGGCGTCGAACACGAGCCGGACCGGGTCCTCCCGGTTGCCGATGCCCAGCGGGTGGATCTCGCACGACGGCGTGCCGGAGGCGATCGAGGGGCAGACCTCCAGCATGTGCGCGCCCAGGATGAGCTCCTGGCCGGGCGACAGGTCGTAGGTGTAGTCCTCCATGAACGAGGTGCCGCCGGGCGCCATGGACTTCAGGGTGCGCAGGAGGACCGAGGTCTTCCAGTCGCCCTCGCCGCCGAAGCCGTACCCGTCGGCCATGAGCCGCTGCACGGCCAGTCCCGGGAGCTGGCGCAGGCCGCCGAGGTCCTCGAAGTTCGTGGTGAACGCCTTGAAGCCGCCCGCCTCCAGGAAGCCGCGCAGGCCCAGCTCGATCCTGGCCGCGTAACGCAGCGACTCGTTGCGCTCGCCGAGCAGCTCGGGAGCGACGGTGTACTGCTCGGCGTACTCCTTGACCAGCGCCGTCACGTCCGCGTCCGAGGCCGCGTCCACGGCCTCCACCAGGTCGTTCACGCCGTACGTGTTGACCGAGACGCCGAAGCGGAGCTGCGCCTCCACCTTGTCGCCCTCGGTGACCGCCACGTCGCGCATGTTGTCGCCGAAGCGGGCCAGCTTCAGCGTGCGCACCTCGGCCAGGCCCTTGGCGGCCCGCACCCAGGTCAGGATGCGCTCGCCCACGGACGGGTCACTGACGTGCCCGGCCACCGTTTTGCGCGGCACGCCCAGCCGCGTCTGCACGAACCCGAACTCGCGGTCGCCGTGCGCGGCCTGGTTGAGGTTCATGAAGTCCATGTCGATGGTGCTCCACGGGAGCTCCACGTTGGCCTGCGTGTGCAGGTGCAGCAGCGGCTTGCGCAGCGCGTCGAGCCCCGAGATCCACATCTTGGCCGGGGAGAAGGTGTGCATCCACGCGATCACGCCGGCGCACGAGTCGTCGGCGTTGGCCTCCAGCATCACGCGCCTGATCGCCGCCGCGTCGGTGAGCACGGGCTTCCACTCGACGGGCATGGGCAGCTGCTCGGCGATCCGCTGAGACTGCTCGGCCACCTGGCGCAGCGTGTCCTCGCCGTACAGCCCCTGGCTGCCGGTCAGAAACCAGATCTTCAACGCGGGCTCCTCTGTCCGTAGACGTTCTGATAGCGGTCGTACAGGCGGTCGATGTCGTCCTGCGGGATCGGCAGCGGCTCGCCGAGCTGCCTGGCCACGTGGACGGTGCGGGCCACGTCCTCGCACATGACGGCGGCCTTCACGGCCGCCTTCGGGTCCTTGCCGATGCTGAACACGCCGTGGTTCTGCATGAGGACGGCCTTGGAGCGGTGACCCTTGAGCGTCTCGACGATGCCCTGGCCGATCGAGTCGTCGCCGATCAGCGCGAACGGGCCGAGAGGGATCTCGCCGCCGAACTCGTCGGCCATCGCGGTCAGCACGCAGGGGATGGCCTCGCCGCGCGCCGCCCAGGCGGAGGCGTAGGTGGAGTGGGTGTGCACGACGCCGCCGACGTCGGGCATGTTGCGGTAGACGTACGCGTGCGCGGCGGTGTCGCTGGACGGCGAGTGCTCACCCTCCACGAGGTTGCCGTCGAGGTCGCACACGACCATGTTCTCCGGGGTCAGCTCGTCGTACGAGACCCCGGACGGCTTGATGACGAACAGGTCCTCGCCCGGGACCCGGCCCGAGACGTTGCCCGCGGTCCAGACGACCAGGTTGTAGCGGACCAGCTCCGCGTGCAGGTCGGCGACGGTCTTCCTCGTTGTCATGCCTGGGCCTCGTTCCTGATCGCGCGGAGGGTGTGCAGCATCTTCCCGTCCCCGAAGAAGTCGTGGAGCCTGTGGTACTCGGCGTAGAGCCGGTCGTAGGCGTCGGCACTGGCCTCGTCGGGCACGTACGCGGCCTCGGTGCGCTTGCCCATGGCCGCGGCGGCCTCCTGGATGCCCGGGTAGGCACCGGCGGCGACGGCCGCGTGGATGGCCGAGCCGAGCGCGGGGCCCTGGTCGGAGCCGATGACCGACAGCGGGCGGCGCAGCACGTCGGCGTAGACCTGCATGAGGAAGCGGTTCTTCAGCAGGCCGCCGGCGACCACGAACTCCTCGACCGGCACGCCCGACTTCTCGAACGTCTCCACGATCATCCGGGCGCCGAACGCGGTGGACTCGATGAGCGCCCGGTAGACGTCCTCGGGCTTGGTGGCCAGCGTCTGGCCGATGATCACGCCGGAGAGGTTGTGGTCCACGAGCACCGAGCGGTTGCCGCCGAACCAGTCGAGCGCGACCAGCCCATGCTCGCCGACCGCCTGCTTCTCGGCCAGCGCGGTGAGGCTCTCGTGGTCGAGGTCGCCCCCGAAGTTGTCCACGAACCAGGCGAAGATGTCGCCGACCGCGGACTGGCCGGCCTCGTAGCCCCAGAGGCCGGGCACGATGCCGTCGCGTACGACGCCGCACATGCCGGGCACTTCGGCGAGCTGGTCGCTGGGCATGATGTGGCAGGTGGAGGTGCCCATGATGGCCACCATCTGGCCGGGCCCGACGGCGTCGGCGGCGGCCGAGGTGACGTGCGCGTCCACGTTGCCGACGGCCACGGCCGCGCCCTCGGACAGGCCGGTCCACTGCGCGGCCTGCGCGGTCAGGCGCCCGGCGAGGCCGCCGAGGGGGGCCAGCGTGGTGCCGTTGACCTGGTCGCCGACCTGACCGGTGGCGAGCTTGCTCGCGAACCCGGCGAATCCGGGGTTGAGCTCGGCGAGGAACTCCTCGGACGGGTAGGAGCCGTCCTGGAAGATCCCCTTGTATCCCACAGTGCAGATGTTGCGGCTCTCGACGCCGGTGAGCTGCCAGATGATCCAGTCGGCGGCCTCGATCCAGCGCTCGGCCCTGGCGTACACCTCGGGGGCCTCCTCCAGGACCTGCAGGCCCTTGGCGAACTCCCACTCCGAGGAGATCTTGCCCCCGTAGCGCGGCAGCCAGCTCTCCCCCCGGCGCGCGGCCAGCTCGTTGATCCGGTCGGCGTGCGACTGCGCGGCGTGGTGCTTCCACAGCTTCGGCCACGCGTGCGGCTCGGACGGGGTCTCGACGCACAGCGGCGTGCCGTCCGCCGTCGTGGGCAGCACGGTGCAGGCGGTGAAGTCGGTGCCGATGCCGATGATCTGCTCGGGCGCGACGCCCGAGGCGGCGACCGCCTGGGGTACGGCGATCTTCAGCACGTCGATCCAGTCCTGCGGCGACTGCAGCGCCCAGTCCGGGCCCAGCCTCTCGTCGGATCCCGGCAGGCTGTGCTCGATGACGCGGTGGGCGTACTCGTGGACGGCGCTGCCCAGCTCCGCGCCGTCACTCACGCGGACGACGACGGCACGCCCCGAGAGCGTGCCGAAGTCGACTCCGACCACGTAACTGTTAGCGTTCACATTCCACTCCAGGGGATTTTTTCTGTGGCCTGCACATCATCTACCGCCGAGCCGAGGTACTCGACCTCACGACGAAGCTGGGAGGGACGACCAGGCGCTCGTACGCGGTGGGCCCGGCGTCGATCTGGCGCAGCAGCACCTCGATGCAGTGCCTGCCCACCACGTCGAAGTCCTGCCTGACCGTGGTGAGCGGCGGCGAGAAGAACTCCGACTCGGGGATGTCGTCGAAGCCCACCACACTGATCTGGTCGGGCACCCGCACGCCCGCCTCGCTGAGCGCGCGCAGCACGCCGAGCGCCATCTGGTCGTTGCCGGCGAACACGGCCGTGACGCCCTCCATCGCCGCCAGGCTCTTGCCGGCCTCGTAACCCGCGCGCGGGCTCCAGTCACCGGCCAGCGGCTCGGGCACCGGCCGGCCCGCCTCCTCCAGGGCCGCGCGCCAGCCCTCGATCCGGCCCTCGGTCTCCAGCCAGTCGGGGGCGCCGCTGACATGCCAGACGGTCTCGTGACCCAGCTCCAGAAGGTGGCGGGTGGCGAGCCTGGCGCCCTGGACCTGGTCGATGCAGACCACCGACACGTCGGCGGCGTGAGTGCCCTCGACCGCAACCGCCGGCATGCCGCTCGGCAGGTTCTCCAGTGCGCGCCCGGCCGAGCGCTGCGGCGCGACCACCACGACCCCGTCCACGCCCTGCTCGGCGAGGTAGTCGATGGCGTCGCGCACGCTGGCCGCGTCGATGGACTTCAGGCTGACGATGCTCACGAAGTAGCCCGCGGTCCTGGCCGCCTGCTCGATGCCGTAGATCGTGCTGGCCGGGCCGTACAGCGTGGTGTCGAAGCTCACCACGCCGAGCGTCCTCGACCGCTTGGTGACCAGGGCGCGGGCGACCAGGTTACGTCGGTAGCCCAGCCGGGTGATCGCCTCCTCCACCCGGGCGCGGGTGTCCGCCCGGACGTTCGGGTGGTCGTTGAGCACCCGGGAGACCGTCTGGTGCGACACGCCCGCCTCCTTGGCCACATCGGCCATGACCGGCAGGCGGCGCTTGGGGGTCGTCACGGTCTCTCCTTTCGCTGGGCTCAGGGGATCTTACTAACGCGCGGCACCTGCCCTGCGCTTGGTCCACACGTCGAACGCGACGGCCGCCAGGAGGACCGCTCCCTTGACGAGCATGACCCGCTCGCTGGGCGAGCCGATCAGGGACATACCGTTGTTGATGACCGCCATGATCAGACCGCCGGTGATGGCGCCGACCACCTTGCCGACACCGCCCTGGACGGCCGCGCCGCCGATGAAGGCCGCGGCGATGGCGTCCAGCTCGAAGCTGTTACCGGCGGTGGGACCCGCCTGGTTGAGCCGGCCGGCGAAGATGATGCCGGCGATGGCCGACAGCACGCCCATGTTGACGAAGATCCAGAAGACCACCGACTTGACCTTCACGCCGGACATGACGGCCGCCTGGAGGTTGCCGCCGATGGCGTAGATCTGCCGGCCGAAGACCGTGCGGTTGGCCATCAGCGAGTAGCCGAGCACGAGCACCGCCAGCAGCACCAGCACCCACGGGAGGTTCTTGAAGCGGGCGAGCTGCACGACCAGGAAGAGGATCAGCGCGGCCCCCGCCGCCAGCTTCAGCACGAACAGCGCCATCGGCTCCACGGCCTGCCCGTAGCCCTGGCGCGCGTTGCGGGTGCGCCACTGGGAGACCGCCATGCCGGCGATGGCCACGACGCCGATCAGCAGGCTGAACAGGTCGGCGCCGCCGAGCGGGCCGAGGCCGACGTTCTTGAGGTAACCGTTGGTGAAGCCGTTGGCCAGCGTGCGGACCTGGTCGGGGAACGGGCCGATGCCCTGGTTGCCCAGCACGGTCAGGGTCAGCGCCCTGAACAGCAGCATGCCGGCCAGCGTCACGATGAACGCCGGGATGCCGAAGTACGCGATCCAGTAGCCCTGCCATGCCCCGATCAGCGCCCCGGCCACCAGCGTGACGAGCAGGGCCAGCGGCCAGGGCCAGCCCATGTTCACCATGAGCACGGCCGCCAGCGCTCCCGTGACCGCCACCACCGAGCCGACCGACAGGTCGATGTGCCCGGCGATGATGATCAGGATCATGCCGATCGCGAGGATCAGGACGTAGGAGTTCTGGACGATGATGTTGGAGATGTTCTGCGGCGTGAGCATCGCGCCGTCGGTCAGCACCGAGAACAGCACGACGATCAGCGCGAAGGCGATGTAGATGCCGCTGGATCGCAGGTTGAGCGACACTCCGCCGAGCGACACCCTGCCCGGCTGCCGTGGAGCTCCTCCGTCGCCCTTGGCGCCGACCTCCACGTCGGTGGGCGTGATGCTACTCATTTTTCCTGTCCCTTGGTCATCAGGTACATGAGGTGTTCCTGGGTGGCCTCCTGGCGCGGCACCTCGCCGGTGATCCGGCCCTCGGAGAGGGTGTAGACGCGGTCGCACAGACCGAGCAGCTCGGGCAGCTCAGAGGAGATCACGAGCACGGCCTTGCCCTGGTCGGCCAGCCGGTTGATGATCGTGTAGATCTCGTACTTGGCGCCGACGTCGATGCCTCTGGTGGGCTCGTCGAGGATGAGCACGTCCGGCTCGGTCAGGATCCACTTGGAGAGCACGACCTTCTGCTGGTTGCCGCCGCTCAGCTTGCCCACGATGCTGTTGACGGTGGGCGCCTTGATGTTCATGCTCTTGTGGAACTGCTCGGCGACCTTGTACTCCTCGTTCTCGTTGACCCAGCCGCGCTTGGACAGCCCGGTGAGCCCGGCCGCCGAGATGTTGCGCTTGATGTCCTCGATGAGGTTGAGGCCGTACCGCTTGCGGTCCTCGGTGGCGTAGGCGATGCCGTGCTTGATCGCGTCCTGCACGTTGCGGATCTCGATCGGCTTGCCGTCCTTGAAGATCTTGCCGGAGATGTGCACCCCGTACGCGCGCCCGAACACGCTCATCGCCAGCTCGGTGCGCCCGGCGCCCATCAGCCCCGCGAGGCCGACGATCTCGCCCCGGCGCAGCGTGAGGGCGGCGCCGTCGACCACCTTCCGGCCCGGCTGGCTGGGGCTGTAGACCGTCCAGTCCTCGATGCGCAGCACCTCGTCGCCGATGGTCGGCTCGTGCGGCGGGAAGCGGTTGTCGAGCGCCCGGCCGACCATGCCGGCGATGATGCGGTCCTCGGTGACGGCGTCGGTGGCCATGTCGAGGGTCTCGATCGTCTGCCCGTCGCGGATGATCGTGACGGAGTCGGCGATGGCGGTGACCTCGTTCAGCTTGTGAGAGATGATCACGCAGGTGATGCCCTCGTCCCGCAGGCCGCGCAGCAGGTCGAGCAGGTGGGCCGAGTCGTCGTCGTTGAGGGCGGCGGTCGGCTCGTCGAGGATGAGCAGCTTCACCTCCTTCGAGAGCGCCTTGGCGATCTCGACGAGCTGCTGCTTGCCCACGCCGATGTCGGCGATCGGCGTCGTCGGGTTCTCACGCAGGCCGACCCGCTTCATCAGCTCGCCGGCCTCGTAGTTGGTGCGGTTCCAGTCGATGAAGCCGCGCTTGGCGCGCTCGTTGCCGAGGAAGATGTTCTCGGCGATCGACAGCTGGGGGCTGAGCGCCAGCTCCTGGTGGATGATCACGATGCCGGCGTGCTCGCTGTCGCGGATGCCGCCGAACTCGACCGTCCTGCCCTCGAAGGTGATCTCGCCCTCGTACTCGCCGTGCGGGTAGACCCCGGAAAGCACCTTCATCAGCGTCGACTTGCCGGCGCCGTTCTCGCCGCAGATGGCGTGGATCTCGCCCCGCCGGACGGACAGGTTGACGTTCTGCAGCGCCTTGACGCCGGGGAAGGTCTTGGTGATCCCGCTCATCCGCAAGATGTGCTCGGTCATATTTCCCTCGCTCAGAGAGGAAGCCCCGGGGACCCCTGGGGTCCCCGGGGCTCTGGCCCTTACTTGAGCTGGTCCTCGGTGTAATAGTTGCCGCCGATGATGACTTCCTTGTAGTTGCTCTTGTCCACGATCACCGGGTCGAGCAGGTACGACGGGACGACCTTGTTGCCGTTGTCGTAGTCCTTCTCGTTGTTGACCTCGGGCTTCTGGCCCTTGAGCACGGAGTCGGCCATCTTCACCGTCTGCTCGGCGAGCTTGCGGGTGTCCTTGAAGATGGTGGAGTACTGCTCACCGGCGATGATCGACTTCACCGACGCGAGCTCGGCGTCCTGGCCGGTCACGATCGGGTACGGCTGGCCGCTGGTGCCGTAGCCGGAGCTCTTGAGCGCCGACAGGATGCCGATCGACAGACCGTCGTACGGCGACAGCACGCCGTCCACCTTCTTGCCGCCGTAGGTCTTGGTGAGGATGTCCTCCATGCGCTTCTGCGCCGTGGCGGGGTCCCACCGCAGGATGGCGGCCTGCTTGAAGTCGGTCTGACCGCTCGCGATCTTCAGGGTGCCGTCGTCGATCTTCGGCTTGAGCACCGACATGGCGCCGTTCCAGAAGAACGTGGCGTTGTTGTCGTCGGGCGAGCCGCCGAACAGCTCGACGTTGAACGGGCCCTTCTTGCCGTCCTCGACGCCGAGGCCCTTGAGCAGCGAGGTCGCCTGCTGCACGCCCACCTTGAAGTTGTCGAAGGTGGCGTAGTAGTCGACGTTCGGGCTGTTGCGGATCAGACGGTCATAGGCGATGACCGGGATCTTGTTGTCGGCGGCCTGCTGGAGCTGGGAGGTGATGGCGGTGCCGTCGATCGAGGCGATGATCAGGAGCTTGGCGCCCTTGGTGATCTGGTTCTCGATCTGGTTGGCCTGCGTCGGGATGTCGTTCTCCGCGTACTGGAGGTCGACCTTGTAGCCCAGCTTCTCCAGCTGCTGCTTGACGTTGTCGCCGTCGTGGATCCAGCGCTCCGACGACTTCGTGGGCATGGTGACGCCGATCAGGGCGCCCCCGCTTCCGGCGGAGGCCGAGGCGGAAGCCTGGGCGTCGACGGTCTTCGTGCTCGACCCGCAGGCCGTCATCGTCGCGGCGAGCGCGATGACGGATACCACGCCCCCGATTCGTCCCAACCTCATGTCATCTCCTTGCGATGGGGGTCCGGCAGCGCTGGACGCGGCAACTGCCGGTAGAGCGAGGAATTCGATTACAGAAAGTAACGAATCAGAACATAATTCTCGTTCGCTTCCGCCGATTGTTATCGCTAACAACGCTCGTGTCAACGGGCGCGCATAACCTACCGGAAACTTTCAGGTAACTTTCACCGCAGGTCAGCGCCTCGCACGGGCCGAAAACAGGCGCTGCAGCAAGATGAAGACGAAGAGCAACATTCCGATGAAGATCTTGGTCCACCATGAGGACAGTGTCCCCTCGAAACTGATGATCGTCTGGATCAGGCCCAGCACGAGCACCCCGAGGACGGTGCCCAGCAGGAAGCCGCTGCCGCCGGTCAGCAGGGTGCCGCCGATGACGACCGCCGCGATCGCGTCCAGCTCCATGCCCACGGCGTGCAGCCCGTAGCCGGAGAGCATGTAGAACGACAGCAGCACACCGCCCAGCGCCGAGCAGAACCCGCTGATCGTGTAGACCGCGATCTTCGTCCGGCCCACGGGCAGCCCCATCAGCAGCGCCGACTGCTCGCTGCCGCCGGTCGCGTACACCGCGCGGCCGAGCCGGGTGTAGTGCAGCACGTACGCCGCCACCAGCACGACCACCACGGCGATGATCACACTGGGTGATATCCACATGTCGGCGAACAGGTCGATCCTCGCCTGCGCGAACGCCGTGAAGGTGGGATCGTTGATCGGGATCGAGTCCGTGCCGATCGTGTAACACAGCCCCCGCGCCAAGAACATGCCCGCCAGCGTCACGATGAACGGCTGGATGTCGAAGGCGTGCACGATGTACCCCATCACCAGCCCCAGCCCCGACCCGATGACCAGCACCAGCGGGATCACCAGGTACGGCGGCCACCCCGGCCCCGCCATGAGGCTGGCCGAGATCATCGTGGACAGCGCCACCACCGACCCCACCGACAGGTCGATGCCCCCGGTCAGGATCACGAACGTCATCCCGACGGCCACCACCAGCAGGAAGGCGTTGTCGATGAAGACGTTGAGCACCACCTGCCCGCTGGCGAACCCCTCATAGCGGATCCCGCCGACCACGAACATGGCCAGGAACAGGCACCCGGTCACGAGGACCGGCAAATACTTGGCGGGCACGCTCGCCCGCCCGATCGTCAGCGTGCTCATGTGGTCACTCGCACCTTCTCCTCGGCCACCGGACCGGCGGGCGCGGCGCGGCCGCGTCTGCGGAACGCCTTCTCACGGAAGGACGGGGACTGGATGAGGCAGACCGCCGTCACGACCAGCGCCTTGAACAGCAGCGTGGTCTCCGGTGGCACGCCGATCGAGTAGATCGTCGTGGTCAGGGTCTGGATGATCAGCGCGCCCAGCACGGTGCCGCCGAGCGAGAACCGGCCGCCGGACAGCGACGTGCCGCCGATCACGACGGCCAGGATGGCGTCCAGCTCGATCCACAGGCCGGCGTTGTTGCCGTCGGCGCTGGAGACGTTCGAGCTGATCATCAGCCCGGCCACGCCCGCGCACAGCGCGGCGAACGCGTACACCATGATGATGATCCCGCGTGCCCTGATGCCCGCCAGCCGGCTGGCCTCGGCGTTGCCGCCGACCGACTCGATCAGCATGCCCAGCGCCAGCCGCCGGGTGAGGAACGCCGTGATCGCCAGCACGCCGAGCACGATGATGATGCCGAACGGCACGGTCAGCCAGTAGCCGCCGCCGATCACCTTGTACGCCGGGCTGTTGACGGTGATGATCTGCCCGTCGGTGATGAGCTGGGCCAGGCCGCGCCCGGCCACCATGAGGATGAGCGTGGCGATGATCGGCTGGATGCCGACGGTCGCGACCAGGAACCCGTTCCAGGCGCCCAGCACCAGGCAGAGTCCGAGCGCGGCCGCCACGGCGGTGAACAGGCTCGCGTCCTCGCTGATCTGCAGGCAGGCCAGCGCCCCCGAGATCGCCACCACCGAGCCCACCGACAGGTCGATGCCGCCGGTGGCGATGACCAGCGTCATCCCGAGCGAGACCAGGATCAGCGGGGCGCCGAAGCGCAGGATGTCGATCAGGCTCCCGTACAGGTGGCCTTCCCTGACCTGGATCGAGAAGAAGCTGGGCGTGAAGAACACGTTCAGCGCCAGCAGCAGTACGAGGACCACCACCGGCCAGAGCAGCCGCCTCATGAGGTCCGGCCTCCGCTCGCGATCGTTTCCATGAGCACGTCCGTCGTGAGCTCGTCGTCGTTGGGCAGCTCGGCCACCAGCCGCCGGTCGCGCAGCACCTCGACCTTGTGGCTGAGCCGCAGCACCTCCTCCAGCTCGGCCGAGATGAACAGCACCGCCATGCCGCCGTCGGACAGCTCGGCCACCAGGCGCTGGATCTCGGTCTTCGCCCCGACGTCGATGCCCCGGGTGGGCTCGTCCAGGATGAGCAGGCGCGGCTCGAGGATGAGCCATCTGGCCAGCACGACCTTCTGCTGGTTGCCGCCGCTGAGGTTGCGTACGAGGTGCTCGGGGTTGGGCGGGCTGATCTTCAGGGCCTTGACGTACCTGCCGACCAGCTCGTCCTGCTGCTCGCGCGGCACCGGCCTGGTCCAGCCCCTGGTGGCCTGGAGGGCGAGGATGATGTTCTCGCGCACGGTGAGGTCGGGGATGAGGCCGTCGGCCTTGCGGTTCTCGGAGCAGAACGCGATCTTGTGGTTCATGGCCGCGCGGGGCGTGCGCAACGACGCCGGGGTCCCGCCGACCGCGATCTCGCCCGTGCCCGCGTGGTCGGCGCCGAACAGCAGCCGCGCGATCTCCGTACGGCCGGAGCCGAGCAGCCCGGCCAGGCCCACCACCTCGCCCTCGTGGATCGTGAGCGTGAACGGCTCGATGGCTCCCGGCCGGCCCAGCTCGCGCGCCTCGACCAGCGGCCGGTCGAAGACCTTGGCCTCACCGTGCAGCCGTTCCAGCGCGGCCAGCTCCTGGCCGATCATCTTGGCGACCAGCTCGACCTGCGGGAGCCGATCGGTGAGGTACTCGCCGACGAGCCTGCCGTTGCGCAGGATCGTCATGCGGTCCGAGATCTCGTAGATCTGGTCGAGGAAGTGGGAGACGAAGAGGATGGCGATGCCCTCCTCCTTCAGCCGCCTCATCACCCGGAAGAGCTGCTCGACCTCGTCGGCGTCCAGGCTGGAGGTGGGCTCGTCCAGGATGAGCACCCTCGCCTCGATGTCGATCGCCCGCGCGATGGCCACCATCTGCTGGACGGCCAGCGAGTACGTCGACAGCGGCGCCGACACGTCCACGCTCAGCTCCAGCCGGGACAGCAGCTCGGCGGCCCTGGCGCGCATCCGTTTCCAGTCGATGCGTCCCCTTTTCCGGGGCTCGCGGCCGATGAAGATGTTCTCGGCCACCGAGAGGTTCGTGCAGAGGTTGACCTCCTGGTAGACCGTGCTGATGCCGGCCTGCTGCGCCTCCAGGGGGCTGCCGAACGCGACGGGCGCGCCGCCCAGCTCGATGGTGCCCGCGTCGGCGGGGTGGACGCCGGTGAGCACCTTGATCAGGGTGGACTTGCCCGCGCCGTTCTCTCCCATGAGCGCGTGCACCTCGCCCGATAGCAGCCGCAGGTCGACGCCGTCCAGGGCTTTCACGCCAGGGAACTGCTTGCCGATCCCGCTCATCGTCAGGACCGGCGCGGGTGTGACCATGTCTCTCCTCATATGGCAGGAAAACCGCGCCTTGCCTCGTCACTACGCCTCCCTTGCGCCCCGGTCCAGGGCCCGGGGGCGTCCGGAAGGACGGCCGCGCCCCGCGCACCCCGGCTGGTGGAAGTGCCCAGGACCCCGGCCGGAGTACGGCGGCGCTTTCGCCACTCCCTCCATCCCAAGGGACCCCAGCCGGAGTACGGAGGCGCGCGGCCGGAAGGCGGGTCAGTACTGGCGGGAGGAGAGGACCTGCTTGGCCTGCTCCTGCGTGAACGTGGTCTCCTCGGTCACCACGCGGGCCGGCACCTGCTCACCCTTGACGACCTTCTTGGCCAGGTCCATGAGCTGCGGGCCGAGCAGCGGCGAGCACTCGACGATGTAGTTGATCTTCCCGTCGGCGAGCGCCTGCATGCCGTCCTTGACGGCGTCCACGGTGATGATCTTGATGTCCTTGCCGGGCACCTTGCCCGCGCCCTCGATGGCCTCGATCGCGCCCAGGCCCATGTCATCGTTGTGGGCGTAGAGGACGTCGATGTCCGGGTTCGACTTCAGGAAGGCCTCCATGACCTCCTTGCCCTTGGCCCTGGTGAAGTCGCCGGTCTGCGAGGCGATGATCCTGAACTTGGGATCGGCCCCGATGACCCCCTGGAAGCCGGACTTCCGGTCGTTGGCCGGGGCCGAGCCCGTCGTGCCCTGAAGCTCGACGATGTTCACCGGGTCCTTGGCGTCCTTGTACTCGTTCACCAGCCA
The DNA here is from genome assembly GCF_053603495.1 of Nonomuraea sp. NPDC004186. Taxonomy (NCBI): domain Bacteria; kingdom Bacillati; phylum Actinomycetota; class Actinomycetes; order Streptosporangiales; family Streptosporangiaceae; genus Nonomuraea; species Nonomuraea sp. NPDC004186. Next base: position 68,044 of record NZ_JBSGFQ010000062.1, read on the forward strand.
CTGGCCGGCCTTCTTGCCCTCCTCGACGAAGTCCGAGCCGAGGAAGGTCTTGTAGAGGGAGGTGTCCTTGGAGTCCACGGCGCGGTCGGTCAGGATGACCGGGATCTTCGCGTCCTTGGCCTCCTTGAGCACCGTGTCCCAGCCGGACTCCACCACCGGCGAGAAGGCGATGATGTCCACCTTCTGCTGGATGTAGGAGCGGATGGCCTTGATCTGGTTCTCCTGCTTCTGCTGGGCGTCGGAGAACTTGAGCGTGATGCCCGCGGTCTTGGCCGAGTCCTGCACGGACTTGGTGTTCGCGGTGCGCCACCCGCTCTCCGCTCCCACCTGGGAGAAGCCCATGGTGATCGAGCCGCCGCCACCACCGCCGCCACCGCCGCTGCCGCAGGCGGTCATGGACATCGCGGTCAGACCGGCGAGAACTAAAGCCGAGATCCTCTTCAACACGTGGGGGTTCCCTTCTCATGTGAGCGCTAACATCCCAATGCGGGACGCCGGCGCCTTCCTGCCTTGCGCAACGGCCTACGCACCGGCCACACCGGTCCCCGAGGGCGTCGCCGACGCCTACTTTTCGATGTGCTGAGGATGCTTGAAGTGCTTGGTGAGCTCGCCCCGACTGTGAACGTTAACAACCGGTCTCGTCAAGGGGCCGCCTGATTACGGTCGGATCACATGGGCTGGGCCTTGACGAGGGTCTGGGCCAGTCCTTAACTTGTCGCGGATCGCCGTTGTTAACGCTCACTCGCCTTGTTAACGCTAACAACCTTGAGGAGCCCCCCGCTCATGACGCGAATCGCCTTATCCGCCCTGCTCCTGGCGGCCTCGCTGGTGGCGCCACCGCCGGCGACCGCGGCGGCCTCGCTTGCCGAGCCCATCCCGGACGGCGCAGTGGTCGACCAGTTCGACGGCACCGCGCTCGGCGAGGACTGGACGGTGTTGTCGCCGGACAGCTCCCGCTGGTCGCTGTCGGGCGGCGCGCTGCGCGTGGAGAGCCTGACCGGCGACACGTACCAGGGCACCAACACCGCCAGGAACCTCTTCCTCGTGGAGGTCCCCGCCGGCGACTTCGAGGTGGTCACCAAGCTGAGCGCCCCGGTCGCGCTGGACTACCAGAGCGCGGGCCTGCTGGCCTGGCAGGACTGGGACAACTACGTACGCGCCGGGCTCGCCCACGTCGGGTCCGCGGGCGGGCCGGTGATCGAGACGGACACCGAGGTCGGGGCCTCGTTCAACGCGAGCTTCGCGGCCCGGCCCGGCTCGACCGGCGAGATCGTCAAGCTGGCCAGGACCGGCGACGAGTTCGTCTCCTCGTACTGGGACGGGTCAGCCTGGGTGCAGGCGGCCAAGGTGAGCGCGAAGCTGGACGTCAAGCAGCTCGGCCTGTTCGCGCTGTCGGCGCAGAACGGCACGTCGGTGACGGCGGCGTTCGACTACATCGCGATCAAGGCGAGCGAGGGCAGGCCGGTGGTGCCGTCCGGGGCGTTTACGCTGCGCTCCGGCGCGCTGCCGTACCTGTCGGCCGGCCCGTCGGGGGTGGTGCGGGCGTCGGCGAAGGCGGGGATGACCAGCCTGGCCCTCACGGCCACGGCCGCCGGTGACGGCGTGACGCTGAAGGACGTGGCGAGCGGCGAGTTCCTGCGGGTCTCCGCCGGGAAGGTGCGGCTGGGCGGGACCGCGTCGGTCTTCCGGCTCAAGGACGCGGGCGGCGGCAAGGTCGTGCTCTCCTCGGGCGGCCAGAACGTCTCCGTCGGCGACGGCACCCTGGTCGTGGGGAGCGCGATCACGAAGTTCAGGGTCGAGGGCTACAGCTCGGGCAAGCTGGCCGTGGACACCGGGGCCAGGGGCACCGAGGTCAGCCCCGACCTCTACGGGGTCTTCTACGAGGACATCAACCACGCCGCCGACGGCGGGCTCTACGCCGAGCTGGTGCAGAACCGCTCGTTCGAGTTCAACAGCGTGGACGAGCGCTCCTACACGGGCCTGACCGCGTGGTCCAAGGACGAACGCGGCGCCACCGCCGAGCTCGCGATCGGCACCGACCGGCCGCTGAACGCCGCCAACCGCAACTACCTGCGGCTCGACGTGACCGGCGACGGCACCGCGGGCGCGAGCAACGCCGGGTTCAACCGCGGCATCCCCGTGAAGCAGGGCAAGCGGTACGACATGTCGTTCTGGGCCAGGCGTGACGCGGCCGGGCCGCTGACGGTCTCGGTCGAGAGCGGCTCCACCGTGCTCGGCACGGTCACGCTGCGGGTGAAGGCCGGCGGCTGGGCGAAGTACACCGCGTCGTTCACGGCCTCGGGGACGACGGACGCGGGGCGGCTGATGGTGCTGGCGCCGGGCGGGCGGACCGACCTGGACATGGTGTCGCTGTTCCCGCGTGACACGTTCAAGGGGCACGGCATGCGGACGGACCTGGCCAGGATGGTCGCCGGCCTGAAGCCCAGGTTCCTGCGCTTCCCCGGCGGGTGCGTGACGAACGTCGGCACGTACGACCCGTACGCGGACAACCAGGACCGGCGGCGCATCTACCAGTGGAAGGAGACGATCGGCCCGGTCGAGGAGCGGCCGACCAACTTCAACTTCTGGGGCTACAACCAGTCCTACGGCCTCGGCTACTACGAGTACTTCCAGTTCGCCGAGGACATCGGGGCGCGGGCGCTGCCGGTGCTGTCGGTGGGCGTGAACGGGTGCGGCGAGAACCGGCCGCTGACCGACGAGGCCAAGCTGGCCCGGTGGGTGCAGGACACGCTCGACCTGATCGAGTTCGCCAACGGGCCGGTCACCTCGGAGTGGGGCGGGAAGCGGGCCCGGCTCGGGCATCCGAAGCCGTTCGGGCTGGAGTACATCGGGCTCGGGAACGAGGAGATCTACCCCGAGTTCTTCGCGAACTATCCGAAGTTCGCGGACGCCATCAGGGCCAGGTACCCGGACGTCAAGATCATCAGCAACGCGGGGCAGACGTCACAGGGCGCCTGGTTCGACCGGATGTGGCAGTTCGCCCGCGACCAGAAGGCCGACCTCGTCGACGAGCACTACTACAACAGCCCGGAGTGGTTCCTGACCAACAACCACCGCTACGACGCCTATGACCGCGGCGGGCCGAAGGTGTTCGTGGGCGAGTACGCCTCGCGCGGCAACACGTGGCACAACGCGCTGGCGGAGGCGTCGTACATGACGGGCCTGGAGCGCAACTCCGACGTCGTGCGGCTGGCGTCGTACGCGCCGCTGCTGGCCAACGTGGACTACGTGGACTGGACGCCGGATCTCATCTGGTTCGACAACGACCAGGTCTACGGCTCGCCGAACTACTACGTGCAGCGCCTCTTCTCCGCCAACGTCGGCGACCGGGTGCTGCCCAGCACCTTCACGGGCGAGGGCGGGACGGTCGAGGACATCGGCGGCGCGGTGGGGCTCGGCGCGTGGAACACCGCCGTCCGGTACGACGACGTGAAGGTCACCGCGGCCGACGGGACCACGCTGCTGGCGGACGACTTCTCGGCCGGAGCCGGCAGGTGGACCCCCGGTCTGGGGACCTGGGCCGTGCAGGACGGCGCCTACGCGCAGACCGCCCAGGTGACGGACGCCAGGTCCACGGCGGGCTCGGCCGACTGGTCGAACTACACGATGGAGGTCACCGCCAGGAAGACCGCCGGGGCCGAGGGCTTCCTGATCATGTTCGGGGTCAAGGACACCGGCAACTTCTACTGGTGGAACCTCGGCGGCTGGGGCAACACCCAGTCCGCCATAGAGAAGGCCGCCAACGGCGCCAAGTCCTCGATCGCCACCTCCGCCACCACGATCGAGACCGGCCGCGACTACCGGATCAAGATCCAGGTGAGCGGGCGGCGGATCACGACCTGGCTGGACGGGCAGAAGATCAACGACTTCGTGGACGACGCCGTCGTGGAGCCGCTCTACCAGGTGGTGTCCAGAGACGGGAAGTCCGTGACGCTCAAGGTCGTCAACGTGCGGGACACGTCCGTACGCGGCAGTGTGGACCTCGGCGCGGCGCGGTTCCGGCCGGTCGCCACGGTGACCACGCTGACGGGCTCGCCGTCCGACACGAACTCGCTCTCCGAGCCGGAGCGGGTGGCGCCGGTGGAGCGGCAGGTGCACGGCTTCTCCTCGGCCTTCACCTACGACTTCCCCGCGCACTCGGTGACGTTCGTACGGCTGACCGAGCGATGACGGCGCGGGCGGGCCTCCTCCTGGAGGCCCGCCCGGCGGCTACGCGACGACCCGGTAGTGCGTGGTCATCCGGCCCGTGTCGTCGAGCACGTGGAACGCGATCGCCGGCGGGAGGTCGTAGTCCGCGCAGTTGGCGAACGTCGTTCCGCCCTCCCACGGCAGCTTCAGCGTAGACACGACGCCGGGGGCGGCCAGCAGCGGGCGGCCGGCGAAGGTGGTGGCGGCGCCCGTGTGGGCGTGGCCGACCAGCACGGCGGGCACGTCCGGATGCCGCCCGAGCAGCTCTTCCAGGGGCTCGGACCGGTGCAGCCTGATGCCGTCGACCACCTGGCTGTGCAGCAGCGTGGGCGGGTGGTGGAAGGCCACGAACACCGACCGGTCCGCGCCCGCGAGCACGTCGTCCAGCCAGGCCAGCGTCTCGTCGTCCAGATGGCCCGAGTCCTCGCCGGGGATGGAGGAGTCGCACATGGCGTAGACGGCCCTGTCCGTGCGCAGGACCTGGTTGATCGGGCCCGCGCCGCCGCTCCGGTCGCCCAGCAGGACGCGGCGGAACTGCTCCCGCACGTCGTGGTTGCCCGGGCCGACCAGGACGGGGTGGCGGGAGGAGAGCAGCTTGCGCGCCTCCTCGTACTCCTCGGGGAGGCCGTGGTCGGCGATGTCGCCGGTGACGAGCACGGCGTCGAGGTCGGCGGGGAGCGCGTCGAGGTAGCGCATGACGGAGGTGGCGCGGTCGACGCTCTGGGGCGTCGCGCCGATGTGGATGTCGCTCAGGTGAGCGATCACGATCATGTTGACGTCGTCCTTCCGGGTTCTGCCTGCTCACCTACCGTAGGCCCGGGTACCGGACCATGCGTAAGATCCGGTTCTGTGCGGAAAGATTGGGCCGGTTTCGGGGTGGACCTGCATCTGGAGGTCTCCACCGGCGGCGGGCGGCGGCGCGGGCTGGAGGAGGCGCTGCGGCAGGCGGTCCGGGACGGGCGGCTGCCGCGCGGCACGCGGCTGCCTTCGACGCGGTCGCTGGCGGCGGAGCTGGGGCTGTCGCGCGGCACGGTGAGCGCGGCCTACGACCAGCTCGTCGCCGAGGGCTACCTGGCCACCCGCCCGGGCTCGGCCACCGAGGTCGCCGACGTGTCCCCCACCACGCCGACCCGTCCGGAACCGCCGTCCGAGCCCTCCCCCGGGCCGGGGTATGACCTGCGGCTGCCGGCCGGACCCCCTGGGGCGCCGCTGCATGACCTGCGGCCCGGGCAGCCCGACGTGTCGGCGTTTCCGGCGCGGGCGTGGCTGCGGGCCACCCGGCACGTGCTCTCCACCGCACCCGCCGAGGTCCTCGGCCCGTGCGACCCGCGCGGCCGGATCGAGCTGCGGGCGGCGCTGGTCGGCTACCTCGCCAGGACGCGCGGGGTGATCACCACGCCGGACCTGATCGTGGTCACGACGGGGTTCGTCCAGGCGCTCAACCTGCTCGTCCAGGTGATCGACGGCCCGATCGCCACGGAGGAGCCGGGGCACGACTTCTACCGCGAGGTGCTGCGCCGTGCCGGGCGCGAGACCGTACCGCTGCCCGTGGACGGGCTGGGCGCCCAGGTGGACACGCTCACCGGCGCGACCGCGGCGGCCGTCGTCACGCCCGCGCACCAGTACCCCACGGGCGTGCCCCTGCACCCCGCCCGCCGCCGCGCGCTGCGCGAGTGGGGCGGGCTCGTCGTGGAGGACGACTACGACGGGGAGTTCCGCTACGACCGGCAGCCGGTCGGCGCGTTCCAGGGGACCGCGCCCGATGGGGTCGTGTACGTCGGCACCACCTCCGAGTCCCTCGCCCCGGCCCTGCGCCTGGGCTGGATGGCGGTGCCTCCGTCCTTGATCGGCCCCGTGGCCGAGGCCAAGCTGCACACCGACACCCACACCGAGGTGCTCGGCCAGCTCGTGCTGGCGAGGCTGATCGAGACCCACGACTACGACCGCCACATCCGCGCCGCCCGCCTGCGCTATCGCCGCCGCCGCGAGCTGCTGCTCGCCCGGCTCGGCCCCGGGCCCGGCCAGCCGCTGCCCGGCGTCGCCCTGCCCGGGGTGGCCGCGGGGCTGCGCGCGCTCCTCCTGCTCCCGGAGGAGGGTCCCGCGGAAGGGGACCTGCTGGCCGAGTGCGAGCGCAGGGGCATCGCGCTGCGCGCCGCCTCCCCGCTCTGGCGCGGCGACGGCCCCGGCGGCCTGCTCATCGGGTACGCCGCCGCGTCCGAACGCGCCTACCCGCACGCCCTCGAAGCCCTGGCCCGGGTACTCGCCGGAACCTGACGGCGGCCCCGTCCGTTGTCAGGGTGAGCGCACAAACGGCGAAGGAGGGACATGGGCTGGCACTACCGCAAGACCATCAAGGTGGGCCCGTTCCGGATCAACCTGTCACGTCGCGGCGTCGGCCACAGCTACGGCAACCGCCGCTTCCACGTCACGACCACTCCCGACGGCCGCCGCCACGTCTCCGTGCACCTGCCCGGCGGCTTCCACCTCGGCAAGTCGTTCGGCGGCCGGCGCCACCGCGGACATTACTGACCCAAGGCGGTCGATCGACCGCTCGACATAGACGGGCCGGAGGCGGCAAAGCCTCCGGCCCGTCCCCTTTCCCGACGCCCGCCAGGCGATCAGAGTGGTCGGATGAGCGGTCACATGAGCCCCGAGGAGTTCCGCCGCCACGGCAGGCAGGTCGTCGACTGGATCGCGGACTATCTCGCCGGCATCGAGTCCCATCCCGTCATGTCCCAGGTGAGACCGGGGGACATCCGCCGCGCGCTGCCGGCCGTGGCGCCCGAGCACGGCGAGCCGTTCGAGGCCGTGCTGTCGGACCTGGGGCGGATCCTGCTGCCCGGCATCACGCACTGGCAGCATCCCGGCTTCTTCGCCTACTTCCCCTCCAACGCCAGCGGCCCGGCCATCCTGGGCGACCTGCTGTCCGGCGGGCTCGGCGTGCAGGGCATGCTCTGGGTGACCAGCCCGGCGTGCACGGAGCTGGAGACCGTGGTGGTCGACTGGCTGGCCGGGCTGCTCGGCCTGCCGGAGCATTTCCGTACGGACCGGGCGGGCGGCGGCGTCATCCAGGACTCGGCGTCGAGTGCCTGCCTGGTCGCGCTGCTGGCCGCGCTGCACCGGGCGAGCGGCGGCCGGGTCGCCTCCGACGGCGTCACCCGGAGGTACACGATCTACGTGTCGTCCCAGACGCACTCGTCGCTGGAGCGGGCGGCGCGGATCACGGGGCTGGGGGCGGCCGGCGTACGGGTGGTGGACGTCGATCCCCGTACGCTGGCCATGGACCCCGACCACCTGCGGACCCTGCTGGACCAGGACGAAGCGGACGGCGCCGTGCCGGTCATGGTGTGCGCCACCGTCGGCACCACCTCCACCACCGCCGTCGACCCGGTGCCCGCGATCGGCGAGCTGTGCCGCGAACGCGGGATCTGGCTGCACGTGGACGCGGCCTACGCCGGGGTCGCGGCAATCTGCCCCGAGCTCCGGTGGCTGAACGAGGGCGTGGCCGAGTACGCCGACTCCTACTCCACGAACCCGCACAAATGGCTGCTGACCAACTTCGACTGCACCGTGCTCTGGACGGCCGACCGCGCCCCGCTGCTCGACGCGCTGTCGGTCATGCCCGAGTTCCTCAGGAACCCCGCCACCGCGACCGGCTCCGTCGTCGACTACCGGGACTGGCAGGTGCCGCTGGGCCGGCGCTTCAGGGCATTGAAGCTGTGGTCGGTGATCCGCTGGTACGGGGCCGAGGGGCTGCGCGCGCACATTCGCAAGGGGGTGGCGCTGGCGCAGGAGCTGGCGTCGTGGATCTCCGCGGACCCGGGCTTCGAGGTGCACGAGCCGCACCCGCTCGGGCTCGTGTGCTTCCGCCCGGTGTGGCCGGGCCTGGCGGCGGACGAGGCGGACCGGGCCACGATGCGGCTGCTGGAGCTGCTCAACGCCGGCGGGTCCATGTACATGACGCACACCAGGATCGATGACCGGGTGGTGCTGCGGATGGCCATCGGCGGCGTGGCGACGGAGCGGCGGCACGTGGAGCGGGCGTGGGAGCAGATCCGGTGGGAGCACGCGGCCCTGTCGGCCACGCTCCCCTGACGGCTCAGGCCCTCACAGCTCAGGCCCTCACAGCTCAGACGCGGTAGCGCTCCACGAGCTCGGACCCGATCCTGGCCAGCTGGACCCTGACCTCCTCCGGCTCCACGACCTCCACCGTCGCACCCCATCCGGCCAGCTGCTCGGCGATCGACAACGCCATGGGCGCCGCCACGCGTGCCCTGACCCGCCCGTCCTCCTCGACGCGCTCGACCTCGCAGTGGCGCCCGAACTGGTGGCGCAGCACCGGCAGGAACCGCTCGGCGATGAGCACGGTCGCGGACAGCAGCGAGCGCCGCCGCTCCATCTCGTCCACGACCTTCCCCCACGCCTCCGACAGCACGAACCCCTCCGGCCGCTGGAAGGTCAGCTCCGTCACCTCGGCCTCGGCGATCCGGTCCACCCGGAACGTGCGCTGCCCGGCCTCGGTGCCGGCGATCAGGTACCAGACGTCGTCCTTGTCCACCAGGCCCCAGGGGTCGACGAGCCGGTGCGTACGTTCGCCGGAGCGGCCCTCGTACCCGAGCCTGACCTTGCGGCGTCTCACGGTGGCGCTCTGCAGGATCCGCACCAGCTCGGGCCGGTCGGGGTCGCGCTCGCCCCAGCCGGTGGGGTCGATCACCACGGCGTCGGCGGCGGCCTCGGCGTCGTCCCTGAACGTCTGGGGCAGGGCCCGCACCAGCTTGCGCAGCGCGGACTTGACCTCGGGTGTGGCGGACGCGGCCGGGCCGGCCAGCAGGAACAGCGCCTCGGCCTCGTTGGCGGTGAGGCCGCTGAGGTCGGTCCTGGCGCCGCCCAGCAGGGACCAGCCGCCCCCGCGCCCGGCCTGCGGATATACCGGCACGCCCGCCGCGGACAGCGCCTCGAGGTCCCGGCGCGCGGTGGCCACGGACACCTCCAGCTCCGCGGCCAGCCCGGCCGCGGTCACCCGGCCGCGCGACTGCATGAGCAGCAGGACGGCCACAAGTCGATCGGCTCGCATGGCTGGAAATTCTCCTCATTAAAGTGCTCATTGGATGAGCACTTTGACCGGAAGAATCATAGACATCACCCGGAAGGAAGGACCACACAGATGCTCCGCGGATTCGCCACGATCAGCTTCTACGCAGCCGACCTCGAGGCGGCCAAGGCCTGGTACACCGAGCTGCTCGGTATCGAGCCCTACTACCAGGTGCCGGGCTACATCGAGTTCCGCGTCGGCGACCACCAGCACGAGCTGGGCATCATCGACGCCCGCTACGCCCCGGCGGGCGCGACCGACGGGCCCGCGGGCTCGATCACGTACTGGCACGTGGACGACCTGGAGGCCGCCCTCGACCGGCTCGCCGCCCTGGGGGCCAAGGAGCACCAGGGGATCAGGAAGCACGGCGAGGGGTTCGTCACCGCGTCCGTGATCGACCCGTTCGGCAACATCCTCGGCGTCATGTACAACCAGCACTACCTGGACGTGCTCGCCAAGTGACGGGACCGCTCAGGAGTTGTCGACCTTCAGCCCGAAGGCCGACAGCCCCTGCTCGTGGTGCTCGATCAGGCCCATCCGCCGGTAGAAGGCATGGTTGGCGACCCCTTCGGGGGTGGACTCGTGGTCGGTGGTCAGCACGAAGTAGCGGCAGTGCGCGTACCGCTCCTTCAACCGCTCCAGCAGCAGCCGGCCGATCCCCTGACCGTGGAATCTCCTGTTGACGAGCAGTTCCTGCACGTAGCAGACCATCTCGTCATCGGACACCGTCCGGGCCAGGCCGAGCAGCCGCCCGTCCGCGTCCCTGGCGACGAGGACGAGATGCGAGTTCACCAGGCTCCTGCACACCTTGGCGATGTCGCGGGTCCAGGGCTGCCAGCCGACCGAGTCGTACAGCTCGAAGATCTCGGCCTCGTCGAACGACGTCTCCTGAGCGATGCTCACCACTTATGGGACTCCCCTGTATAAAGTCGACGCTTCCCAGCCTATTCGGGCCGCCGGATTCGGGAGAGTGTGGTTAGTTTCAGGATCCGTTCATCGGGCTGACGGTGAAAGGCCTGGTCGGCGCACAGGGGGCGGAATCAGATCTTGCGGCATCCGGGCAAGCGCTCGTTACAATCGCCCAGCCGCGAAGGAGAAGCCGTGCGAACTGTGCGTGTGACCGTAGTCCTGGCCGCGTTGACGGGCGCCCTGGTGCTGCCCGGCGTCGCGAGCGCGACCCCCTTGTCCGGCGCCATCGCCAAGGTGCACACCGCCGGACGCGTCAAGGCCGGCGGGAACTCCCTTCAGTACAGCTGGCCCGGCGTCTACTTCGAGGGCCGCTTCCGCGGCACCGGCGTCGGGATCGTCCTCGACGACTCCGACAACGACTACGAGGTCGAGGTCGACGGCTCGACCGTCGCCACCCTGGTGACCCCGGGCCGGACCACGTACTGGGTCAACGGCCTGGCCCGGGGCACGCACCGCGTACGGCTGGTCAAACGCACCGAGAGCCCGTGGGCCACGAGCGCCTTCGGCGGCTTCGTCGCCGCCCCGGGCGGCGCGATCCTCGGCAGGCCCGCCGCGCGCCACCGGCAGATCGAGTTCATCGGCGACTCCTACACCGTCGGCTACGGCAACCGCTCCGACAGCCGCGACTGCACCGCCGACAAGGTCGCCCGCACCACCGACGCCAACCTCAGCTTCGGCGCCCTCACCGCGCGCCGCCTGAACGCCGACTACCAGCTCAACGCCTTCTCCGGCCGCGGCATGGTGCGCAACTACAACGGCAGCGACCCCGGCACCGACTACCGCACCTACTACGACCGGGCCCTGCTGAACGTCGCCGGCGACGTCTGGCAGAACCCGGGCACCTGGCATCCCCAGCTGGTCGTGATCGGCCTGGGCATCAACGACTTCTCCACCGCCATCAACCCGGGCGAACCGTGGACGCCGGACACTCTGGCCGCTGCTTATCGCACCGCTTACCAGGGCTTCCTCGACAAGCTCCGGTCACGGTACGGCCCCCGCACGACCATCGTGGTCAGCGCCACCTACATGTCCAACACCACCGTGTTCGCCGAGATCGCGCGGCAGATCGTCCAGGAGCGCAACAGCGGGGGCGACGACCGGATCCGTTACTGGTACTACAGCGAATCCGGCCTCGACTACCTCGGCTGCCACTGGCACCCGTCCGTCCACGACCACCGGATCATCGCCGACCGCCTCGGCGAGTTCATCGCCACCCTCCCGCTGCGCTGGTAGCTCAAGCCCCTAGTCGACGGCGGTGAGCCCTTCGGCGATCTTGATCAGCTCGCGGTCGACGGCCTTGGCGTCGCGGAATTTCTTCACGTACACCGGGCTGAACATGATCTCAGCCCTCCGCTGCTCGCCCATGTTCAGGAAGAGCGTGGGGGTGCCCTTCATGCCGTCCTCGCCGACCCCTTCGACGATCAGGTACCCGGTCCGGTCGCCGACGGTCACCTCCTCGCCTTCCCCCTCGTCGCGGTGCACCTGCACGCGATCGTCGATCTCCTGGACGGTCTTGCCCTCGTACACGTAGATCTGGACGCAGTAGAAGCCGGTCTTGTCGCCGTCGTAGTTCCACGAGGTCGTGTAGCTCTCGCCGAAGTCCAGCGACCAGTTGGACCACCGCAGGCCGTCTGGCAGGTAACCCACCCTGACGTGCTTGAACGCCCTTCCGTCGCCCAGATCCCCGAGGTTCGGAGGCTCGGACCGCACCGGCGGGGTGTCGTCGATGGCAGGCGGACCCAGCGTCTCGGAGGCGGATGGATCCGGCGTCTCGGAGACGACGGACGTCTGCACGGCGCCCGGGGCCGCCGTCAGGTAGAGGGGCACCGCCGCGGCCACGGCCAGCGACGTGGCCGCCGTCGCGATCCGGCCGCGGATCCGCTTCCGCCGCGAGGACCGGACGACCCGCTCCACGAGGTCGGGCGCGGCGTGCAGTCGCGCGGTCTCCTCCGCCATGATCTGGCGGAGCTGGTCCTCAAGCATGGGCATTCCCGATCACTCCTTCCACGGCTTCCTCGCCGAGTGCCGTCCGCAGCTTGGCCATCGCCTTCGACGCCTGACTCTTCACCGTGCCGAGCGTGCAGCCGAGCACCTCCGCGGTCTGCGTCTCGCTGAGGTCCTCCCAGTACCGCAGGACGACCACCGCACGCTGCCGGGGAGGCAGGCCGCGCAGCGCGTCCATGAGCACGTGACGCAGGTCGACGTCGGTCGAGCGGGCCGCTCTCTCCGGCGGCACGCGCATCGGGATGATGTGCAGGATCGCCCGGCGCCGGGCCCGGCTGATGGCGGTGTTGATGATGACGCGGCGCACATAAGGCTCGACGGTGTCGCGCCGCACCCGGTCCCAGTTCTTGTACGTACGCTCCAGCGCCGTCTGCAGCAGGTCCTCCGCCTCCGCCTCGTCTCCGCAGGCGAGATAGGCGACCCGCAACAGGGTCGTGGCCCTTGCGGCCACGAACGCGCCGAAGTCATGCTCCGCGCCGCTCACGGCTGTCTGTCCAGTTTCACGCCTCCTAATACGCCTCGGCCGCTCCAAACAGTTGCCAGGCGCCCGCGGGCAACCTTGCCCGACGCCCGGGCGTATTTGAGGACATCGAACCGGATTTCTGGAGGAAGCACATGAAGCGCGCGACCGCACCGGCCCGGCCGCTGATCGCCCTCGGGGCCGGCCTGGCCGCCGTGGGCACCGCCGCCCTGCTGGGTCTGCCACAGCTCGCGAAGGCACCGGAGGCCCGGCTCACGGCCGCCGCGTCGGCTCCGCCGGAGGGTGCGTACTGGCATACGAGAGTGCTGTCGCAGCGCCCGGAGCCCCGTCAGGTCGGCAGCGGCGCGAACCGCTACTCGGTGGTCCAGCAGTCGCTCACCGAGGAATGGACGGCGCCCGACGGCAGACGCTGGGTCGGATCGCGGGAGCTGGGGGCGTACCCGCAGAGCGCGGCGGACCGCGCGGCGTGGCGCCGCGACGGCTCCCCCACCAAGTGGACCCGCACCGCCAACGGCCAGACCGTGTCGCTGTCCACCACGCCCACCAAGGGCCACGTCACCCCCGTACGGGGTGACAACACGTTCTTCCTGATCGGGCAGCGGCTGACGTACGACGAGGTCCAGCGGCTGCCCGCGAACCCGGACGCGTTGAAGTCCTGGCTCGCGCAGGCCGCGCGGGTCTCACGGGTGCCGGAGCGCGCCGTGGACAGGAACGTCACCTCGACGCTGCCCTCGCTGCTCCACGAGCTCCCGGCGCCGAAGGAGGTCCGCGCCGCGGCCTACCAGGCCCTGCTGACGATGCCCGGCGTCAGCTCGCGCGGAAAGTCCGTGGACGGCGCCGGCAGAACCGGCGAGACCCTCTCGATCGGCTATCAGCCGGCCGGCCAGAAGGAGGAGACGATCAAGGTCACGACCGACCTGGTCGTCGACACCGCCACGATGCTCCTGCTGTCCAACAGCCAGACGACCTTGAAGGACGGCAAGGTGTTCCCGAACAAGACCATGAGCCAGACCGTGCTCCAGGCCGGCTGGACCAACGCCGAGCCGGCCGTGCTCGCCCTGCCGTAAAGCGGACGGAACAGGCGCGAAGGCCCGTCCGGACGGGCC
>NZ_JBSGFQ010000063.1:0-80901 GCF_053603495.1 Nonomuraea sp. NPDC004186
GGTGTGGCAGGCTTGCGGCGTGCTGTCGGCTTTCCTCGTACTCGGGCTCGCGCTCACCACGCTCGCCGTGGAGCGCGGCCGCATCTGGTCCGTCAGCAGGTAGGGGCTGACGTGGATGGGCAGCGGCGCGAACGACTGCTCCGCCTCGGCCAGCAGCCTGGACTGCGCCGCCGCCCACTGGGCGCGCCACTCGTCGGCGCCGTCGGAGGGGAAGACGCGGTTGGCGATGACGGCGTCGACGCGGTAGCCGTACAGGTTGAGCGAGGTGAGGGTGCGTCTGGCCTCGGCGAGCACCACGGACTCGGGCGTGAGCACGAGCCGCACGGAGGCGTGGTCGCCGGTGAGCAGCTCGCGCACCTCCATGAGGCCGCGGTGCAGGCGCTCGCCCGCGCTCATGACCTCCTCGCCGGGCGCGCTGACGTGGGCGACGCTGCGCACGAACGGCGAGACGAGCCTGACGAGCCTGCGGCCGACGGGCATGAGCTTGCTGACGTGCCAGTCGAGCGCCTCGGGCAGGGCCAGCAGCCGCAGCGTCTCGGCGGTGGGCGCGCAGTCGACGACGATCACGTCCCAGCGGCCCTCGCGGGCGTGCTCGCGCAGCTCGAGGAGGGCGATGACCTCCTCGGCGCCGGGCAGCACGGTGATCTCCTCGGAGGTGATCTCGTCGAGGCCCAGCTCGCTCAGCACCCCCCTGGCGTACTGCTGCAGCTCGCCCCAGTGGCGCTCCAGCGACTTCTGCGTGTCCACCTGGTGGAGGTGCAGGCCCGGCGCGATCTCGCCGGGCTCCACGTCGAGCGCGTCGGCCAGCGAGTGGGCGGTGTCGGTCGAGACGATCAGCGTCTTGAGCCCGCGCCTGGCGGCGAGCGTGGCGGTCGCGGCGGCGGCCGTGGTCTTGCCGACGCCGCCCTTTCCGGTGAAGAGCAGGACCCTCGGGCTCAACTCAGCTGCCTTCGACGCGCTTCTTGAGGCCCTTGAGCGCGGTGTCCACGATCACCTTCTCGGCCTTGCGCCTGATCATGCCGATCATGGGCACGCTCAGATCGACCGTGAGCTCGTACGTCACGTCCGTGCCCCTGCCCGTGTCGGCGAGCAGGTAACTCCCCCGCAGCTCGGAGACCATCTTGCCCGGCTCGACCACCTGCCAGCTCACGTGGTCGTCCTGCCAGGTGTAGCCGAGGGTGTAGGTGTCACTGATCATCCCGGCGTCGAGGACGAAGCGCACCGTCTCCGGCCTGCCCTGTCCGTCGGTGGTGAGGACCTCGGCGCTCTTGACCTGCCCGGCCCAGTCGGGGTACGAGGGGAAGTCGGCGATGACCGCCATGACCTCGGGCCGGCCTGCGCTGATGGTGGTGCTCGAAGTGGTGCGATCAGCCATGCGACCACCGTAATGCAGAATCCCCTCGTTGCGGTGGATCGCCCGGCGCGGCCCACCGCAGGCCGGGTCACCATTCGAGGACGAAAGGCACGCCCCTTCCTCTGAAGTGGCCCACGTTCACGCATTCGGTGCGCCCGATGCGCGTGCGCGCGTAGAGCGGGTTGTGCACGTGGCCGAAGAGCGCGTAGCGCGGCTGGGTCCGCTCGATGGCCGCCAGGGTGGCCTCGCTGCCGCGCTCGAACCGCCTGGCCACCACGTCGTAGAGGAGCTCGGGCACGGCCGGCGGGATGTGGCAGCACAGCACGTCCACCTCCCCGACCGCCTCGACCTTGGCCGCGTACTCCTCGTCGCTGATCTCGTACGGCGTGCGGTAGGGGGTCTGCAGCCCGCCGCCCACGAACCCGAACCGCAGGCCGCCGATCTCCGCCACCTGCCCGTCGAGCACCTGGAGGCCCGGCCTGAGGTAGTCGCCCCACAGGCGCGGCAGGTCGACGTTGCCGTAGGTGAGGTAGGCCGGGGTGGGCATGGCGGCGAAGAGGGTCTCGTACTGGGAGCGCACGTGGCGTTCGATGTGCTCGCGCGGGTCGCCGTCGAGCGTCGCCCACAGGCGCGCGGACATGGCCCTGGCCTCGTCGAACCGCTTGGCCGTGCGCAGCGCGATGAACTCGGCGGCCCGCTCGGCGCCGAACAGGGTGGGGAAGATGCCCTGCGCGTGGTCGTCGTAGTCGACGAAAAGGATCAGGTCACCCAGGCAGACCAGCGCGTCCGCCCCGTCGCCCGCCCTGGCCAGCGCGTCGACCCTGCCATGGACATCGCTGACGACATGGACCCTCATGGGCAAATCCTACTGAGGGTGGCTGCTAGCGTGAGCTGTGACACTACCCGCCCGTAACTTGACGCGGTAACGTCCAGGCGGTCCCCGAAGAGGAGTTGATCCGTTGCGCGAGTACAGCGTTCCCGTCCTGGTCGATGTGCCTGCTTCCGCAGGCCTGTCCGACACCGTGTTCAAGCGGGCCGAGCAGGAGCCGGGCGCCGTGATCATGCGCCGCAAGACGGACTCCGGCTGGCCCGTGGTCACCGCCTCCGAGTTCCGCGACCAGGTGGTCGGGGTGGCCAAGGGGCTGATCGCGGCGGGGATCTCGCACGGCGACCGGGTCGCGCTGATGTCGCGCACCCGTTACGAGTGGACGCTGGTCGACTACGCCGTCTGGACGGTCGGGGCGGTCACCGTGCCGATCTACGAGACGTCCTCGGTCGAGCAGGTCAGGTGGATCCTGACCGACAGCGAGGCGAAGGCGGTGTTCGTCGAGCTGGACGAGCACGAGGAGACCGTCAAGGAGGCCGTGCCCGAGCTGAAGCAGGTCTGGCGGGTCAACGGCGTCCTGGAGGCGGGTGACGTCTCCGACGCGGAGGTGGATCGGCGGCGCGAGCAGGTGGGCATCGCCGACCTCGCCACGGTCGTCTACACCTCGGGCACCACCGGACGGCCCAAGGGCTGCCGCATCACCCACGACAACCTGCTCTTCACCGCCCGCAACGTGCTGCGCGGGCCGCTGGAGCCGCTGTTCGCCACCAAGGACCCGGCGGCCCTGCTGTTCCTGCCGCTGGCACACATCCTCGCCCGGATCATCCAGGTGGTGCTGATCGAGGCGGGCGCGGTCATCGCGCACACCCCCAACATGAAGAACGTCGCCCCCGACCTGCAGGACTTCAAGCCCACGTTCCTGCTGGGCGTGCCCCGCGTGTTCGAGAAGGTCTACAACGGCGCCGAGCAGAAGGCCATCTCGGGCGGCAAGGGCAAGATCTTCGCCAGCGCCGTGGACGTGGCGATGGCCTCGAGCCGCGCCTCCGCCGCCGGCGCGCCGCTCGGGCTCCGGCTGAAGCACCTGCTGTTCGACCGGCTGGTGTACACCAAGCTCCGCGCGGCCACGGGCGGCCGCCTGTCGGCCGCCGTCTCCGGCGGCGGCGCGCTGGGCGAGCGGCTCGGCCACTTCTTCAAGGGCGTCGGCATCGAGGTCTTCGAGGGCTACGGCCTGACGGAGACCACGGGGCCGTGCACGGTCAACATGCCGTACGGCAACAAGATCGGCACGGTCGGCAAGCCGCTGCCCGGCGTGAGCCTGCGCATCGGCGACGACGGGGAGATCCTGGCCAAGGGCCGGAACGTCTTCCCGGGCTACTGGAAGAACGACGAGGCCACGGCCGAGGTGATCGACGCCGAGGGCTGGTTCCACACGGGCGACATCGGCGAGCTGGACGCCGACGGCTACCTGCGGATCACGGGCCGTAAGAAGGAGATCCTGGTGACGGCGGCGGGCAAGAACGTCGCCCCGGGGCCGCTGGAGGACGCGCTGCGCGCCCACCCGCTGGTCTCCCAGGCCATGATCGTCGGCGACGGCCGGCCCTTCGTCGCCGCCCTGATCACCCTCGACCCCGAGGCGCTGCCCGACGGGGCCTCCGCCACCGAACTGCGCACGGACCCGGCGGTGCTGGCGCAGGTCCAGGAGGCGGTGGACCGGGCCAACCTGCTGGTGTCGAAGGCCGAGCAGATCAAGAAGTTCATGATCCTGGACCGAGACATCACCGAGGACAGCGGGCACCTGACGCCCACGCTCAAGGTCAAGCGCAACCTCGTCATGCGCGACTTCGCCAAGGAGATCGACGGGCTCTACGACGGGAAGCACTGACGGCTCAGGCGCCGTCGTGGTCACGCGGGGCCGGGCGCCTCGGCGATGAGGAGCTCGCCCACGTGCCCGGCCAGCTCCTCCCTGGCCGGCTGCGGCAGGCCTGAGTCGCTGACGAGCACGTCCGCCTCGCGCAGCTCGGCGATGGTGCTGATGCCGACCGTGCCCCACTTGGTGTGGTCGGCGGGCACGACGAGCCGGCCCGCCGCCTCCACGAGGGCGCGGTCGGTCTCCGCCTCCATCATGTTCGGGGTGGTGAAGCCGGCCCTGACGGTCATGCCGTGCACGCCGAGGAACAGCAGGTCCACGTTGAGCCGGTGGATCGCGGCCACCGCCACCGGGCCGACCAGGGCGTCCGACGGGGTGCGCACGCCGCCGGTGAGCACGACCGTCTGGTCGCCCCTGCCGGCGTGGCGGAAGACCTCGGCGACGCGCACCGAGTTCGTCACGACGGTCAGGGCCGGGACGGCGGCCAGGCGGCGGGCGAGGGTCCAGGTGGTGGTGCCGGCCGAGAGCGCCACGGTGGCGCCGGGCCGTACGAGGGCGGCGGCGCGGCGGGCGATGGCCCGCTTCTCCCCCTCCTGGCGCACCGATTTGACCGCGAAGCCCGGCTCGTCCGTGGAGCCGACGCTGGTGGCGCCGCCGTGCACCTTGGCCAGCAGGCCGCGCCCGGCCAGCAGCTCCAGGTCGCGGCGGATGGTGATGTCGGAGACGCCGAACGCGCGCACCAGCTCGACCACGCGGACGCCGCCGTTCTGCCTGAGGAGCTCCAGAATCGCCTGCTGACGCTGCTGGGCGAGCATCGCATCACCAGATCCCGACAGGTTCCGACACCGGTTCGATCGCATCATGACACGGCGTGGCCGCTGGGCAAGGTCATAGAAATGTGCGTTGACAGTTGGAAATGTTGGGTTTTCGCTGAATGAAGGTGAGTGAAGTCGGGGGGATTTGAAGGGTCCGGCTAGGAGGAACCCATCATGGACCAACGTCTGCCGATCTCCCGTCGCCATCTCCTGCTCGGTGCCGCCGCGCTCGGCGTGCCGGCCGCCCTCGTCGGCTGCGGCTCCGACGACACCCCGGCCCCCGCCGGCGGCAAGACCGCCGGCAACCTGGGGACGGTCACGATCGGCTCCAACGCCTCCGACGAGATCCCGAAGAAGTCCCTGGATACCCAGGTCAAGGCCTTCACGCAGGCCACGGTCAAGATCAACACGGTGGACCACAACACGTTCCAGGAGAACATCAACCGCTACCTGCGCGGCACGCCCGACGACGTGTTCACCTGGTTCGCGGGTTACCGGATGCAGTTCTTCGCCGCGCAGGGGCTGGCGACCGACGTCTCGGACGTGTGGCGGGAGATCGGCGGCGACTACACGCAGGCGTTCAAGGACCAGTCGACCGGGACCGACGGCAAGCAGTACTTCGTGCCGGCCACGTACTACCCCTGGGCGGTCTTCTACCGCAAGAGCGTCTGGCAGGAGAAGGGATACCAGCCGCCGGCCACGCTGGACGAGTTCACCGCGCTGGCCAGGAAGATGAAGGCCGACGGGCTCATCCCGATCGCGTTCGCCGACAAGGACGGCTGGCCGGCGATGGGCACGTTCGACATTCTCAACATGCGGATCAACGGCTACGACTTCCACGTCTCGCTCATGGCGGGCAAGGAGTCGTGGACCGACCCGAAGGTCAAGCAGGTCTTCGACACCTGGCGGGGCCTGATGGAGTACCACCAGCCGGCCGCGCTCGGCCGCACCTGGCAGGAGGCCGGGCAGTCGCTGGCGCAGAAGAAGACCGGGATGTACCTCCTGGGGATGTTCGTCGCCCAGCAGTTCCCCGAGGCCGACCGCGCGGACCTCGACTTCTTCACCTTCCCCGAGATCAACCCGGCGTACGGGACCGACTCGATCGACGCGCCCATCGACGGCTACATGATCTCCGCCAAGGCCAAGAACGTGGACGGCGCCAAGGCGCTGCTCAGGCAACTCGCCCAGGCCTCCTCGCAGAACATCGCCACGAAGCTGGACCCGGGCACGCTGGCCGCCAGCTCCAAGGCCGACACCTCCGGCTACAGCGCCCTGCAGAAGCGCGGCGCCGAGCTGGTGTCCAAGGCCACCCACATCGCGCAGTTCCTCGACCGCGACACGCGGCCGGACTTCGCCTCCACCGTGATGATCCCGTCGCTGCAGTCGTTCGTGAGCAAGCCCGGCGAGATCGACTCCCTGCTGGCGAGCATCGAGAAGCAGAAGGCCAACATCTTCCGCTGATGGCAGTCAAAACCCGCCGCTACTCCGCCCGCGACGTGACCATCCTGGTCATCGGGCTGGGGATGGCCATCGTCGTCAACGTGGGCCTCATCTGGGGGCCCACGCTGGCCTCCGTCGGGCTCTCCGCCACCGACTGGAACGGCATCGGGCCGATCGAGTGGGTGGGCGGGCAGAACTACCACGACCTGGCGGCCGAATACCCGCCGTTCTGGTCGGCCGTCCGCAACAACCTGCTGTGGCTGGGCTTCCTCGGGCTGGTCGCGACGCCGTTCGGTTTGTTCTGCGCGGTGCTGCTGGACCGGCGGCTGCGGCTGTCGCGCGTCTACCAGAGCGCGCTCTACATGCCGGTCGTGCTGTCGCTGGCCGTCGTGGGCTTCATCGCGCAGCTCGTCTACTCCTCCGACTACGGCGTGCTGAACGCGGTGACCGGGCTGACCGTGGACTGGCTGGGCGACAGCTCGATCAACATCTGGGTCGTCATGGTCGCGGCCGGGTGGCGGCACGTCGGCTACGTCATGATCATCTACCTGGCCGGGCTGAAGGCGGTCGATCCGGCGCTGAAGGAGGCGGCGGCCATCGACGGGGCCGACGAGCGGCAGGCGTTCTTCCGCGTGGTGTTCCCGACCCTGCGGCCGGTCAACGTGATCGTGCTGGTCATCACGGTGATCGAGGCGCTGCGGGCCTTCGACATCGTCTACGCCATCAACAAGGGCAGGAACGGGCTGGAGCTGCTGTCCGTGCTGGTCACCGAGAACATCGTGGGCGAGGCCAGCAGGATCGGGTTCGGCTCGGCGATCGCGGTGATCCTGCTGGTGATCTCGCTGGGGTTCATCGTCACCTACCTGTCGCAGATGTTCAGGGAGGAACGATGACGCTCACGGCCCCGCCCGCCGCTCCCCCGGCCCAGGAGCGGCGCGCGCCGTCCCGGCGTCCGGTGCGGCCGTTGCGGATCCTGCTGCACGCCTTCCTGACGCTGGTGGCCCTCGGGTGGCTGCTGCCGCTCGCGCTGGCCGTCTACGCGTCGCTGCGCCCGTACGAGGAGACCGCCCGCCTGGGCTACTTCTCGCTGCCCGAGCACCTCACGCTCGGCTACTACGGGCAGGCGTGGTCCCAGGCCGAGCTGCCCCGCTACTACCTCAACACGTTGATCATCGTCGTGCCCGGTGTGCTGATCACGTTGTTCATGGCGTCGTTCACGGCCTTCGCCATCGCGCGGCTGCGCATTCCCGGGCGCAAGGCGCTGCTGATCGTGTTCACCGCCGGGAACCTGCTGCCGCCGCAGGTCCTCATCACCCCGCTCTACACCCTCTACACCCTCGTCCCGCTGCCCGCGTGGCTGTCGGGCTCGCAGTCGCTCTACGACTCCTACCTGGGGCTGATCCTCGTCCACGTGGCGTTCCAGTTCGGCTTCTGCGTGTTCGTCATGGCGAACTTCATGCGCACGATCCCCGAGGAGATCACCGAGGCGGCGCTGGTGGACGGGGCCTCGGTGTGGAAGCGGTACTGGCGGCTGACGCTGCCGCTGTGCCGTCCGGTGCTGGCGGCGCTGTCCACGCTGCAGTTCACCTGGATGTACAACGACTTCCTGTGGGCGCTGGTGCTGATGTCGTCGGGCGACAAGCTGCCGGTCACCTCCGCGCTGAACAACCTGCGCGGCCAGTTCTTCACCGACTACAACCTGCTGGCCGCCGGGTCGGTGCTGGTGGCACTGCCCACGCTGATCGTCTTCCAGCTCCTGCACAAGCAGTTCGTCGCCGGTCTGACGCTGGGGGCCACCAAGGGCTAGAGGGGGCTAGAGGAGGGTGCGGAAGCGGGCGGCCACGTGCTCCCACGCCCAGTCGCGGGCGATCCAGTCGCGGCCGCCCGCGCCCATCTTGCGGGCCTTGTCGGGGTCGGTCAGCAGCTCGACGATCGCCTGGGCCACCTCGCCCGGGTCCTCTCCGTCCACGACCAGCCCCGTCTCGCCGGGCCGCACGGCGTCGGGCGCGCCACCGGACGCGCCGGCCACCACCGGCAGCCCGGTGGCGGACGCCTCCAGGAACACGATCCCGAGCCCCTCCACGTCCACCCCCTTCCACCGGGTACGGCACGGCATCGCGAACACGTCGGCGGCGGCGTAGTAACCGGGCAGGCTCGCGGCCGGCACCGTGCCGGTGAACCTGATCGACTCCCGCCCCGCCGCCAGGCGTTCCAGCGTCCTGCGGTGGGGGCCGCCGCCGACCAGCAGCAGCACCGCCTCCGGCACCGAGCGCAGCACCCGGGGCCAGGCCCTGATGAGCTGGTCCTGGCCCTTCCTCGGCACCAGCCGCGACACGCACACGACCACCGGCCTGCCGTCCAGGCCCAGCTCCGCCTTGGGCGCGTCGGGGCGGAACTGGCCGACGTCCACGCCGGGCGCCAGCCGTACGAGCTTGCCCGGCGGGACGGCGGCGACCAGGCGGCCGCGCGTGTACTCGCCCAGGTACGTCACCACGTCGGCGTGCTCGCCGATCCTGCGCAACACGGCGCGGAAGCCCGGCGCGCTCGCCCACGACGCCTCGTGGCCGTGGGTGAGCATCACCACGCGCCGCGCGCCCGCCCGGCGCAGGCGGGGGGCGAGCAGCCCGAGCGGCGCCGCCGCCCCGAACACCACGGTCTGCGCGCCGTGCTCGGCCACCAGCCTCGCCGCCCTACGGGCGACGGCCGGCGTCGGGAGCATGAGCCGCGTCGGATGCCGCACGATCGGGAACGGCTGGAGCTCGTCGAACTCCTCGCAGCCCGGCCAGGCGGGCGCGTAGACGACCACGCCCGGCGTGCGCAGCGCGAGGCCGTGCACGAACGACTGGATGCCGCCCGGCCTGGGCGGGAAGTCGTTCGTGACGACCAGCACCTTGGGCCCCGCACCCGGCGTCGCGCCGGCCGCCGCGCTTGTCACCGCGCGTGTCACTGCACGGGGACGCCGTTCAGCTTGGCCCATGCACGGGCCATCGCGATGCGCTCGGGGCTGGAAGGATGGGACGCATAGAGCACATATTCCACCGCATCCGGCGACAAGTCGGAAATATTGGTGACTGCCAGGCGTTTCTGCATCGCTATGAACGTGGCCGGGTCGTGCGTGAGGTCCAGCGCGTGAAGGTCGGCCCTGGCCTCGATCTGGCGGCTGATCAGGTTCTCGGCGGGGCTCATGAGCAGCGAGCCGAAGGTCATCAGGCCTATGACCGCGCCGACCGCGCGCGGATCGCCCAGGCCTGTGACGCCGGTGCGGCGGCGTACCAGGTCAAACACCCAGAACAGCAGGATCGCGCCCAGCGCGGCGCCCAGGGCGCCGATGAACGTGCCGTAGAGCACGTCGTCTGTCTTGGCGTGGCCCAGCTCGTGCGCCACGACCAGCTCGACCTCGGCCTTCGGGGCCTTGAGCAGCGTGTCGTAGACGACGATGCGGCGCGTGGCGCCGAACCCGGACACGTAGGCGTTCAGCGCCGTCGTCCTGCGGGAGGCGTCGGCGACCAGCACGTCCTCGACCGGCACGCCGTCCCGCTTGGCCATGTCCAGGAGCTCGGTGCGGAGCTGGCCCTGCTGCATGGTCGTGAAGTCGTTGAACAGCGGCTCGAACACCACCGGGTAGACGAACGACGCCAGCACCGTCAGCGCGAACGCGCCCACGGCGGCCGGGATCCACCACCGCCTGAACTTGCGGGCCAGCGCCACGAGCACCAGCAGCATCAGGCTGAGCATGAACGCGTCGACGCCGATGTTCTTCAGCCGGTCGCTTCCCCAGGACCCCCAGGTCTGGATGGACAGGCCGTAACTGCGCAGCAGCGTCTCGCCCCAGATGGCGATCGGCAGCTTGATCAGCTGGGTGAAGAGGGTGATGACCACGACGCCCAGCACCACGCGGACCCACCAGGAGCCTTTGAGCCACGCCACCAGCTTCACGCCGAGCGGGGTGGCGACGAGCAGCCCGGCGATGATCAGCATGAGGGCCAGCGAGAGGTAGGCGGGCAGGGTGCTGGCCGCGTCGAACGCCTCGGACCTGGCGATCTGCGCGGCGGTGAAGTCGCGGGCCGGGTCGGGTGGTCCGGAGGTCAGGAGGTGCCAGGGGGTGCTGAAGGCGGCCACGGCCGCGATCACCAGGCCGAGCAGCACGGCCGCCACCGCCGCCTGCCGCCTCAGCCGGCGCTCGCCGTCGGACTCCGGTGGCCCTCCCCCGTTCACGGACACACCCTCACCATGCCCCCGCCTTCCGCCGCCGCTCTCCTCCTTCACGAACACACCACCGCCGGCCACCGGCCCCGCGCTCTCCCCTTTCACGGGCGCGCCACCCCCGGACACCAGCCCCGGGCTCTCCCCTTTCGCGGACGCGCCACCCCCGGACACCGGGCTGACGCCCTCCCCCTTTACTGACGCGCTCTCACCGTGACCGCGCGCCTCGCCACTCAGAGCCGCGGTGCCTCCGGCCTCCTCACCCTCCTTCGACGCCTCTTGCGACGCGTCGTCCACGTTCCGCCGTTCGCTCATCTGCCTCCCCCTCACGCGAGCTGGTCTCGCACGTAGTCGCGCCACCGTGCCGTCAGCGTGGCCGCGGAGAGGCCGAGCGCGGCGAGTGCTCGGTCTACGCCGCCCGCGCGGGCGTCACGGTAGAGCCTCACCAGCGTCCTCTCACCGAACCGGTCAGCCAGGAAGCGACACGCCAGCCAAGCCTCCTGGTACGCCCGGGCGAGCCGGACGGAGTCCCGCCCGTCAGCCGCGAAAGCCGCAGGTCCGGGCAATTCCCTCGGCAGCCTCCCGGCCCGCACCTCGGCGGCGAGCTCGGCGGCCGCGGTACTCACAGGGAGCCCGGAGTCGCGGTAGCCGACGTAGTCGGCGAACCCCTCATAGAGCCATGGGGGCAGGCGGTCGGTGCCGGCGACGACGTGGGTGAGCTCGTGGGTGAGTACGACGTCCTTGCCGGTGGAGTTCAGCTTGGCGAAGAACTCGGGGACGATGATCACACGCCCGCGATCGGCCACCGCCGCCAGCCCGTCGACCCGCCCCACCCCGGCCAGCCCGGCCGCCTCGACGGCGGACGAAGGAACGACTACGAGCGGTCGTACTGACCTTCCGAGCACGGCCGACACCCGCTGCCCCGCCCGATCAGCCCTCCGTGCGATGTCGCCGAGCTCGGCGGGTGCGGTGCGCCGGCCGACGACCACGGACCGCGCCCCACGGGCCACGACCTCGCCGTCACCCCACGGTCCGCGGACTCCGGCGGGAAGGATGGGGGAATCGGGGGTGGGGGCGCTGGCGGAGGCGACGGCGAGAAGCAGGACGGAGACGATCGCAGCCCGCCGACTCACCTGCCCTGACACGATGCCCGATCGTAGCCGCCCGCCGACCCATGACCGGCCACTCCGCACCCCGAACCGCGCGCCCGTGAGAGCCGTCCACCCGCACCGCATGCGGTGGCTGCGCGCCAGAGGACCGCACACCGCGCGCCACCGGACGGGGAGCCTGGCCCGTGAGCCGTGACCCGTGAGCCGAGGGTCATGAAGCCGAGGGTCGTGGGGCTGAGGGTCGTGAGGTCGTGGGGCCGTGACGTCGTGGGGCCGTGGGGCCGAGGCTTGGGGGCTGTGGGGCCACGTGCGCGAGGCCGTGAGGCGGGGAGCCGTAAGGCGGGGAGCCGTAAGGCGGGCGGTGTGGGTGAGTGGGTGGGGTGGCTGTTTTGAGGGGGTGCCGTGGCGGTGGGTGCGTTGTGCGGGTCAGCGGGCGTCTTCCTGGAGGCCCTCAGCCAGGTGCGGCGGGTGGTGCCGCCCGTGCTCCGCCGTAAAAAATGAAAGTGACAATGGGAGAGCCCCGCCCGGAGGAGCCGGGCGGGGCTTCTTCACATGCCGGGACGAACAGCGCCGACGAACGACGCCCGCCGCCATTCACTCAGCTTGTCGATGCGTACCCGTTCGCCTGTCCGAGGCGAGTGGACCATCTTGCCCTTGCCGACGTACATGCCCACGTGGCCGAGCCCCCTGAAGAACATCAGGTCGCCGGGCCGGAGGTTCCGCCACGAGACCTTGTTCCTGGTGCGGGCGAACTGGCTGGCCGCCACGCGTGGGAGCTTCACCCCGGCCTTCTTCCAGGCGTACTGGACGAGGCCGGAGCAGTCGAACGAACCAGGGCCTGTGCCTCCGTACCGGTACGGGTCACCGACCTGGTTCTTGGCCACGACGACAGCCTTGCGGGCCTTCGCCTTCTGACGGGCGACCTTGGCCGCCCTCAGCGCCGCGGCCGAGGTCGTCTTCGAGGTTCCGGCGGTTGCGGCCGCCTTGGTCGTCGAAGCCGAATCGGTCGTGGCCGCCTGAGCCGTTGGGGCATGGAGGATCGCACCTCCGGCCGTCACGGTCATCGTGAGCGCTACGCCACTCAGGGCAATGCGGGACAGACGGGGGTTATGCAGGGAGGTAGACAGGATTTCTCCTTGACTCTTCCACGAATGCCTGCCGGGTTAGCTGACGGATTCGGGCCTGGAAGTCGCCCTACGGCGCGATGTGCGCGCCGATTCACCCCCTGATCCCTGGGGAACTGGGATCGCTGGGTCCCCGGCTCCGTGCCTCCTGGCTGCACGGATTCGGCAGGCCAACCGTCCCGACCAATGTGTTGATATGGGGACATTTGGGCGGTTGACCAGCGGATCTTTATCTGTCTCACACCGGGAAAGACCGGTGCGGGTTCGCGGGGGACATGGCTTGTTCACCGCGACGTCGCCAGAAGCTACGCCGAAGGGTCAAGGATCGGCAAAGCGGAACACCGCTTGTAAAGATCAGATAGTGGAGTCAGTAAGGAGGGAAATCCCTGCTGGAACACCAGGTTCCGTTACCGAAATGTGACGCTGCTCACATTTGTTTTCGCGCCCGTTTGTCAGGCCCCAAATGTCGCGTTTGTCACACTTGTTGCGACTCGTCAGGCGCGCTGGATCGTTCCCATCGCCCATCAGCCGAACCTCGTTCGGCTGATGCGATCAACGATCCGGCGTCGTAGCTACGGGCGGATGGCGCCCACGAGGCGGCCGCCGTACGCCGAGAGTTTGACGACCTTGACCACGTCGCCCGTCTGCGGCGCGTGAACGATTTTCCCGTCGCCGGCGTAGATACTGACGTGACCCAAGCTCGAGCTGAAGATGAGGTCCCCCGGCTGGAGGGCGCTCAGTGAGACCTTGCGGCTCGCGCCCCAGGCCCACTGCTGCCAGGTCGTGCGCGGCAGTGACACGCCCGCGGCGCGCCACGCCGCCTGGGTCAGGCCGGAGCAGTCCCAGCCGCCCGGACCCGTCCCGCCGAACACGTACGGCTTGCCCACCTGGGCGAAGGCGAAGCGCAGGACGGCGGCGGCGTTGCCCGAGGCCGGGCCCGTGTACTGGATGCCGACGCTGTTCGGGTTGCCGGGGTTGTAGGCGCCCAGCTTCTTCAGGAGCTTCTTCTGCTCGGAGATCAGCTTCATGATCTCCGAACGCTCCTTCTCGACCCCGTCCCGTTCCCGGTCGGCCGCCTCCAGCGCCTCTTCCGCCTTGTCGCGTTCGACCTTCAGCCCGCGGTTCTCCCGGTCGAACGCGGCCAGCTTCTCCGCCCGCTCCCGCGAGAGCTGCCCGGCCAGCGCCAGGCTCATCAGGAAGTCGTCGGGGCGGTCCGCGCTCACCAGGCCGGGCAGGGAGGTCACGTCGGTGCCGAGCTTGTAGCTGTCGACGGCCATGCCGATCACCTGGGCGCGCAGGTCCGCGACCGTCGCCAGCTTGGTCTTGTAGCGGTCGTTCAGCTTGGTGTAGGCGCCCTTGGCGGCCTTGTACCGCTCGGTGGCCGTGTTGAAGCGGTCGACGACCTTGTCGGCCTTGTCGTTGAGCTTGTCGAGCTTGGCCTTGGCCTGTCCGAGGGTGGGCCGGGGATCAGCGACGGCGGCTCCCATGGGAGACAGGACCAGCCCGAACGCGAGACCCGCGGCCACCGGCACCCTGCCAAACCTCACTGTGTCGCCTCCCAGGGATGATATCTGGGGCGAATAGTACAGAAGTGGCGGGTGAGGTCACACGTTATCCGCCCAATTCGTAATATCCCTGGCACGGCGCGGCAAATCCGCACGTAAGGGGTGCAGGTAATCTAGGCCCGGCCCAGCCTGCGCAGCAGCAAGCCAGACGGAACGGGTCTGGCTCCCATCCGCCTGACGGACTCGGCCACCTCGCGGTCCGACGACACCACGGCCATGGCCCGGCCGGGCGGCTCGGCGCGTACGAGCTGGCGGATCAGATCGTCGGCGATCTCCCCCGGCTGGCTGAACAGCACCCGCACCCCGCGCGGCGCCACGACCTGCACCGGGGAGTTGAGCTCGGCCCCGTCGAACACGACGGTGACCTCGACCCTGGTCTGCGCCACCAGCCCGCCGAGCCCGGTCATGAGCCGGGTGCGCTGGTCGGCGAGGGTGAGCGTGCCGTAGCCGGTCTTGGTCACGTTGTAGCCGTCAATGATCAGGTGGACCTGCGGCAGGGCCAGGAGCTGGTCGAGGAGCTGCGGGTCGTCGTCGGCCAGCGCCCGCGCGGGCACCCCCCGGACGCCGGGCCGCTCGCCGGTGACCGCGGCGACCGAGTCGGCGGGCCGGCTGATCATCGTGGGCAGGGCGAGCTCCCTGCGCAGCCCGGCCGAGGCGTCCTGCAGCGCGTCGAGCAGCACCCGGATGCGGGCGTCCTCGATGCTCCTGCCCTCGCGGGCGGCCCGGCGCGAGGCCTCCAGCTGCTTCTCCACGTCGGCCAGCCGCTCACGCAGCCGCCGCAGCTCGGACTCGCCCGCGGTGCCCGCGACCGTGGCGGCCGACCTGGCGTCCTCCGCCGCGTGCTCCATCTCCTCGGCCCGCTGCACCGCGGCCTTGGCCCGCTCGCGGGCGTCGTGGAGCTTGCGCCTCAAATCAGAATTTTCCGCCCGGGCCGCCCTGATCTGCTCGCGCAGCCGGTCGGCCTCCTCCTTGGCGGCGGTCTTCTGCGCGGCGAGCTGCTCGCGGAGCCGGTTGACGACCTCCTCGCGCTCCGATCCCTCGGCCGCCACGGCCGACTGCACCAGGTCCGTACGGGCGACCTCGATCATCTCCGCCCAGCCGGGCGGTCGGGTGAGGTAGGCGGCCGCGGCCACGAGCACGGGGTCGGCGGCCGGTGGGACATTTCCCTCGGCCAGGGACGCCACCAATTCGGGCCAGCCGGCCTCCACCGATTCGGCCACCAGCTCGCGGAACTTCTTGTCGTTCTCGAGCTGCGCCGCGATGGGCGCGCTGCCGAGTTTGGCGCGTTTTCGGGGGTCGAACTTGGCGATCCCGCGAAGGGGCGGCGGTATGGAGGCAGCGGGCATCGTCCCGAGGACCTGGGACGCCAGATCGACGACATTGAGCCGCACCTGCTCGGGAAGCGGGCGAGACAGGCCTTCACCCGCTGAACTCATCCCACTTGTCCCTTCGTGACATGCCCTTTCAGACAAGGGTACGGCTGCCGCGTACCTGACCGTAACGGCCACCTCTGTCTAGACAAGCGCTTGGTTGGGGATGTACGACTGAGCCGGGACGGGTGTTCACCCAGGAGGCCGACCATGGCAGAAGAGATCCGCACCTCCACCCGTGACCTGGTGGAACTGCGCGACAGCCTGGCCCGCTGGCTGCGCGGGAGGGTCGGGGCGAGCGCCTCGGTGTCCGAAGTGTCCAGACCCGCCGAGAACGGCATGTCCAGCGAGACCCTGTTCTTCACCGCGACCTGGGGCGAAGGGCGAACGCGCTGCGTAGCCAGGCTCGCACCTGCGGTAGAAGCCGTTCCCGTGTTCCCCTCGTACGATCTTCGGGCGCAGTTCGAGATCATGCGCCTGGCCAGGCAGAAAGCTGGGATCCCAGCGCCCAGGGCCCTCTGGTTCGAGCCGGACCCGGAACACCTGGGCACGCCGTTCCTCGTCATGGAGCGCGAGGACGGCGACGTGCCGCCGGACGTGATGCCGTACACGTTCGGGAGCTGGCTGCTCGACGCGGCGCCCGCGGACCAGCGCAGGCTGCAGGACGCCGGTGTGGCGGTCCTGGCGGCGCTGCACCGGGCGGAGTTCACGCCCGCGGAGCTGGCCCCGTTCGGGGCCGCCGGGTTGCGCGCGCACGTCGAGGCGCAGCGGCGCTATTACCAGTGGGCCCACGGCGAGCGGCCGATCCCGGTGCTGGACCGGGCCTTCCGGTGGCTCGAGTCGCGCTGGCCGCGGGAGCCCGGGCCCGACGTGCTGTGCTGGGGCGACGCCAGGATCGGGAACATGATGTTCAGGGACTTCACCCCGGTCGCGGTGCTCGACTGGGAGATGGCCGCGGTGGGGCCGCCCGAGCTGGACCTGTCCTGGATGATCTTCCTCCACCGCTTCTTCCAGGACATCACAGTCTCCGCAGGCTTTCCTGGCATGCCCGACTTCATGCGCAGCGAAGACGTTTGCAGGAAATATCGGGAAATCACGGGGTACGAGCCTCGCGACATGGACTTCTACGAGATGTACGCGGCGCTCCGGCACGGCATCGTCATGGCCAGGGTGTGGCAGCGCCGGATCCACTTCGGCGAGCAGCCCAGGCCCGACGACCCCGACGACATGGTGCTGCACCGGGCCACGATCGAGGAGCTCCTGACCCGCTGACTACGTGCCTGCGTCGTAGACCAGCAGCGCGACCTGGACCCGGTTGTTGAGGTCGAGCTTGGACAGGATGCGCGAGACGTGCGCCTTGACCGTGGGCACGCTCATGTAGAGCTCCCGCGCGATCTCGGCGTTGGACCTGCCCTGCCCCACGGCCAGCGCCACCTCCCGCTCCCGCTCGCTGAGCCGGCCGAGCAGCTTCCTCGCCCGTGAGGTACGGTCTCCCGCAACGCCGTCGGACACGTGCGTGATGAGCTGCCGCGTCACCGCGGGCGACAGGATCGGCTCGCCCGCGGCCACCTTCCTGATGGCCTGCACCAGGTCGCCAGGCGCGATGTCCTTCAGCAGAAACCCCGCGGCCCCCGCCCGCAGCGCCCGCAGCACCTGCGCGTCGGCGTGGAACGTGGTCAGCACCACCACCTCGGGCGGCGCGGACGTGCCGCGCAGCGCCTCGGTGGCGGTGAGCCCGTCGACGCCGGGCATGCGGATGTCCATCAGCACCACGTCGGGCCGGTGCTCGGCCACCAGCGGCGGCACCTCGGACCCGTCACCGGCCTCGGCCACGATCACGATGTCCTCGGCGCCGCCCAGGATCATCGACAGCCCGGCACGCACCATCGCGTCGTCGTCGACGATCAGCAGCCTGATCATGCGTCCTCCCGAGTCGTCTCCACCGGCCAGGGTAGCCACGCGCGCACCACGAACTCGCCGTCCTGCGTCGCGCCGTGCTCCAGCCGCCCGCCCGCCAGCTCGGCGCGTTCGGTCAGCCCGATGAGCCCGGCCCCGGCACCCGGGATGTACGGGACGTGGCGCACCCCCACGGGATTGCGCACCTCCGCCGACAGCCCCTCGCCCCGCGTGCCCGAGACGGCGACCGCCACGGGCGCCCCGCCCGCGTGCTTGCGCGCGTTGGTGAGCGCCTCCTGGACGATGCGGTAGACGTTGCGGCCGAGCCCTTCCGGCGCGTCGCCGCCGGCGCGCAGGTCGAGCCGGACGTCCATGCCCGCGTGGCGGCACTCCTCGACCAGCGTGGGCAGATCGGCGAGCGTGGGCTGCGGCCGGTCGGGCACCGGGTCGTCGTCGCCGCCCGGCCCCGCGTGGCGCAGCACGCCGATGACCTCGCGCAGGTCCTGCAAGGCCAGGTGGGCGTTGGTCCTGATCGCCCCGGCCGCCCTGGCGATCTCCTCGGCGGGCGCGTCCGGCCGGAACTCCAGCGCGCCGGCGTGCAGGCTGAGCATGGAGATGCGGTGCGCGAGCACGTCGTGCATCTCCCGGGCGATGCGCTCGCGTTCGAGCCGCTTGGCCTCCTCCGCGGCGCTGTCGGCCCGCTGCCTGAGCGACCAGACGAGCTGCCGCCGGGCCCTGACCACGACGCCCCACGCGAACACGGTCAGCACCAGCGCCAGGGACAGGGCCACCATCTCGCCGCGCTCCGCGTCGGTGTGGTACCGCAGCAGGATGAAGGGCACGAGCGTGACGAGGGAGAACAGCATGACCGGGCCGGAGACCTTGAACGGCCGGTGCACCGCCACGGTGAACAGCCCGACGACCGAGGCCCCGCCGGCGAGCTCCAGATAGGACGAGAGCAGGGTGGCCACCAGCGCGAACCCCACCGGCCAGCGCCGCCGCAGCCACACCGCCACGCACGACAGCGCGCCCACCACCTGCTCCAGCAGCTGCAGCGGCTCCGGCTCGTCCTGGAGCTCCGGCAGGGTCATGACCGTGATGCCGCACGCGAGCAGGAACATGGCGATGTCGACGATCCAGTCGCGGGTCGAGCGGCGCACCCGGCCGCCCTCCCTGCCGTCGCCGAGCAGCACCGACGGCAGCGCCCACCGGTATTCGTGCGTCACGTTCATCGAGATTAGGCCCCGTCGAGGGTACGGCGACAGCGACCAAAGTAGCTGCCGCGCGAGACCTACGGCCGACGCGGCCCCCGTGACCCGTGGACGACGCTGGGGACCATGAAAATGGTGCTGACGCTGCTCGGCTGGCTGCTGCTCGTGCAGGGAGTGGGCGGCCTGCTGAACACCCTGTTCGGTTGGTGGCGGTGGGCGCACGACCTGCTCCTGGTCAACCGGCTGCCGTTCCTGGAGGGCTACGAGGTGTTCGCGGCCATCGTGATCGGCGTGCTCGGGTTCGTGCTGCTGGCCGTGGTCGACTCGGGCAAGAACGCGGAGAGCGGCAGATGAACGCGGGGACGCCGGCCGGGCTGCGGCCGCCGCGCAACCAGGCCGATCCGCGGGCGGTCGCCTGGTGGACGGTGCAGGGGCTGATCCTCTTGGTGCCCGTGGCCGCCGCCGCGGTGGCGGCGTACTGGATCCTCACCTCGCGGCCGGTCTGGCTGGGGGCGTGCGTGGCGCTCTTCGCGGCGGGCTGCGTGGCGCTGGCCGTCCTGGCGCCGCGGGCCACCTACCGGGTGGAGCGCTGGGAGGTCACCGACCAGGCGGTCTACACCCGCAAGGGGTGGCTGACCCACACCTGGCGGGTGGCGCCGATGTCGCGGATCCAGCGGGTCGACACCGCGCGGGGGCCGGTGCAGCGATTGTTCGGGCTGGCGGACGTCACGGTGACCACGGCCTCCTCCGCGGGGGCCATCAAGATCGAGGCGCTGGACCACGAGGTGGCGGCCGAGCTGGCCGAACGCCTCACCGCCCTCACCCAGGCCACGCCGGGGGACGCCACGTGAACGACGACCCCTTTCTTGACGAGGGCTGGCGGCGGCTGGCGGGGCGGAGCCTCCTGGCCTCGGCGGTCAAGTCGCTGGCGATCGTCGCCGGCGTGGTGGCCGGTCTCCTGCGCTTCCTGACGAGCCTGGACTGGCCGATCGGCGGGATCGCGGCGGTCTGCGCGGCGGCCGCGATGCTGGTCGTCTCCGCCGTGGTGGCGTATGACGTGGCCAGGCTCCGTACGACGCGCTGGCGGCTCACCCGGGAACGCCTCGAACTGCGCTCGGGCATCACTCTCCGCCGGCACCGCGCGATCCCGCTCGACCGGGTCCGCAGCGTGAACCTGCGGGCCGACCCGGTGGCGCGGGTGTTCGGCCTGACCGTGGTCAAGGTGGGCACGGGCGAGCACGCGGCCGAGGGGACCGAGCTCGTGCTCGACCCGCTGACCAGGCACGAGGCGGAGTCGCTGCGCCGTACCCTGCTGCGCCAGGACGAGCGGCCCGCCTCCGGCGAGGGGCCGCTGGCGGAGCTGCGCTGGTCGTGGATCCGGTACGCGCCGCTGTCGCTGTGGTCGTTCACGGGGGCCGCGCTGGTGCTCGGGGCGCTCTACAAGGCGCTGAACTCGTTCGGGGCCAAGAGGCTCGTCACAGAGGCAGCCGACGGGCTGTGGGACTGGGTGACGGCGCGGCCGCTGGTGGCGGTCCCGCTGATCCTCGCGGTGAACCTGGCCGTCGGCGTCCTGGGCGCCGTCCTGCTGTTCGCCGAGTCGTGGGGACGTTACCGGCTGGAACGCGAGCCCGGCCGCCTCCGCCTCCACCGCGGCCTGCTGACCACCCGGTCCCTGACCCTGGAGGAGCGCAGGCTGCGCGGCGTGGAGATCAGCGAGCCGCTGCTGCTGAGGCTGGGCGGCGGGGCCCGCGTCAAGACCATCGCCACGGGCCTCGGCAAGGCGGACGAGCACGAGACCGAGGACGCCGCCGCCCTCACCCCTCCCCTCCCCCGCGCCATGGCCTGGTCCCTCGCCACCAAGATCGCCAACACCCCCGCCGCACCACCGGCTCCCGCCGCACCCCGGACGGATGCGCTCGGGCATGCCACGCCCGTGGACGCGCCCTGGCCGACGGCGGGCGTCACCGGCCACGGCGCGGCCCCGGGCCGGCACCGGGCGACCGAGCGTGACGCGGGCGAGGCCGCCGGACCGGACGCCGGCGCGGGCGGGCTGGCGATGGGCGCGCTGGTGCCGCATCCGGCGGCGGCCGGGCGGCGGCGGATCGTGCGGGCGCTGGTGACGGTGGCCGTGCTGGCCGCGGGCGCCGGCCTGGCGTCCTGGCTGCTGCCGTGGCAGTGGTCGCGGGCCGCTGTCTGGGCGATCCCCGCGCTGGCGCTGCCGTTCGGGATGTGGCTGGCCGTGGAGAGCGCCAGAAGCCTCGGCCACGCGCTCGGCCGCCGCCACCTCCTCACGAGGCAGGGCGCGGTGGTACGCAGGACGATCGCGCTCGACCGCAGAGGCGTCTCCGGCTGGACGATCACCGAGTCGTACTTCCAGCGCCGCAGCGGCCTGCTGACCGTCTCCGCCGCCACCGCCGCGGGCAAGGGCCACTACGACGTGGTGGACGTGGACCGCGGCGACGGCCTGGAGCTGGCGGCGCGGGCGGTTCCGGGCCTGCTCGAACCGTTCCTGGTCCGGGAAAAGAAATGAGCCGCGTGATCCCCCTCGGTTTGCCCATGCCCCTGTACTGGACAAACGTGATCGCGCGGCTCAGGTCCTGCAAGACATAAAGGTATTTGTCGCGCTTGCAAGCGGGTTGCAGCTCCATTAACCGTTGACAGGATGATCCGTCAGGGGGATGTTTCCCGCGCGCGGCCGTCACCGAGGAGGGGCGCCACGCCCCTCCTCGACCGGGGTCTGCTCAGCTGCCCGCGGGCTGCTTCGCCAGCTCGGCCATGAACGCCTCGGCCACGGTGACCACGCCGTCCATCGCCTCCTTCTGCGGCATGAACACGACCTTGGGCGAGGTGGCCGGCTCCTTCTCGGGCCGCTGGTGGCCGGAGAAGTCGATCCTGACGACCACCGGGCCCTTGCGCATCAGCACCGTGCCGGTGGACGCGGAGACCTCGCGGCTGTGCCGGTTCTGGATGAACTGCTGGTACGCCTGATCGCCCATCCCCTTGATATCGGTGAGCTTGCCCCAGGAGATGCCGCCGATGGACGACTCCTCGAACTGCTTGTCGCCGCCCCGCTCGCTGGCGTAGTAGCTCACGGCGGCGCCCACGTCGGCGGCGCCCGCCCGGTTGGTGAACCGGTGCACGGTGATCAGGACGCTGCGGATCTTCCTGATCCCCTCGCCCGCGCCGGGCACGTCCAGGTTGAGCCAGCGGCACTCGGTCTGGGCGTCGGAGCCGGCCTCGGTGCCGCGCGCCCTGGTGGTGGGCTCGGGCACGAGCCGCGTGGCCACCTCGGTCACGGCCCCGCACTCTCCGGGGAATGCCGCCAGGACGGTCGGCGAGGGCTCGGGGCTCGCGCTCGTACTCGTACTCGTGCTCGTGCTCGGCGAGGCGGGGGCCTGCGACGGCTCCGGCTGGGCCAGCACGTTCGGGTGCTGCGCCTGCCAGGCCGCCATGCCCTTGGCGAAGAAGCCGGCCAGCCGGCTCACCTCGCGGATCGCGTTGTCCTCGGTGATCGACTGCGTGGTCTCGCTGGTCAGGATCGCCGCGTCCTTGCGCTGCTGGCCCGCCTGGTACTTGATCTCGACCGTCATGTCGCCGACCCGGGCGTTGGCCTGGCCGTAGGAGTACCACAGCAGCTTGCCGCTGCGACGCCAGGTGTACTGGGCGTGCGCGGCGTCACCGACGCCCTGGATCTCCTTGATCGGGGAGACGTACTCCTTCTCGTCGGGCTTGAGCGAGGGCTTGGCGGTCGCGGCGTACCTGTCGCCGCCGTAGTCGACCTCGTACGAGTTCTGCGCCATGGACCTGCCGGTCTTGGCGCCGTCGGCCTTGTGCTGTTCGATCCGGACGTCGATCTCCCTGCTGCGCCAGAACTCGCCGAACGAGATGCGCCGGTTCTCCCATTTGCAGGTGAAGGAGACCGTGTAGTCGCCTTCCCTGGAGTCCTTGGTGACGGTCGCGCCGGGCACGAGCCGGTCGGCCTCCTCCGCGGACAGCATGGCGCACACGTCCAGGCCGACGGGCGCCGAGGAGGCGGCCCGCGACGGCCGCTCGCTCTGCGCCGCGGGCGGCTGGGAGGGGCGCGAGACCTTGCTGACCACGAAGTACGCGCCCACCCCGCCCATCGCGACCAGCACCACGATGGCGGCGGCCAGCGTGGGCAGCAGCCAGGCGGGCCGCCGGGGCGGCGGTGGCGGTGGCATCGGTGGCAGGGTCGGCGGCTGGGTGGGCGGCTCGAAGCGCCTGCCCGGCACCTGGTAAGGGGTGGTGGACGGCTCCCACTCGCTGCCGGGGTTCACTGGGACTCCTGGGGTTGCCCTGACTTGCGGGGAAACATGCTAGTCATCCCCCTTGCAAGGTACTTGCAGCACTCCCGCCCATTCTGGCAGCGGCCCCTCCCCGACGGCGCCCACTTCGAACGGCACGGTGCTCCCACGGGCTCACTTCGACAGGGCGGCCGAGACCAGGCGGGCGACGGCGAGGGCGGGCTCCTTGTCCGCCGGGGCGCTGACCGGAACGTTCTCGCGGTGCCAGACCACCTCGCCGAGCACGTTGCTCGTGCGGAAGAGCACCGTGCTGTCGGACCAGCCCGTCGCGTCGCTGTTGATGTAGGCCTTGAAGCTGTTCTGGATGATCGCCGACTCCCCGACCCCCGGGACGTCGGAGACCGAGCCGCGGACCTCGCGCATCACCGTGCCCTCCGCGCCGGTGCGGCCGGTCTTCTCGCTGGCGAAGCGGCGCTGCGCCACCTGGGGGCCGCCGAGATCGCCGTCGGGCCGCTCCGCCCAGGCGCGGACGACGATGCGGCGGCGGCCGTCCTCCCCGCCGTCACGCAGGATCCACTGGCACTCGCCCGGCCGGGTGGCCTCGCGCGACGGCTTGGCCTTCATGATCCGGGCGGCCTGCTCGTCGGTGAGCAGCTTGCAGGGATCGGGCGCCTTGGCGAACCTCCCGGTCTCAGGCCCTTTGCCCAGCGCGCCCGCGGCGTACCAGCCGCCCGCGCCCAGCACCACGGCGGCGGCCAGCACGACGGGCACCAGCCACCGGCGGCGCCGGGGCACGGGGGCGGGCCCGGCCAGGGCGCTCAGCGCCTGGCGGACCTGGGCCGCCGTGGGGCGGGCCGCCGGGTTCTTGGCGAGCATGGCCATGAGCAGGCCGCCGAAGTCGCGGCCCGCCCTGACCGGCAACGGCGGCTCGTGCAGCAGCACCGCCGCCGTCACCGCCGCGGGCAGCGCCCGCTCGAACGGCGCGCGCCCCTCCACCGCGGTGTAGAGGCTGGCGCCGAGCGACCACAGGTCGGACGCCGGGCTGGAGGGCTCCTCGTTGAGCCGCTCGGGCGCCATGTAGCCGGGCGAGCCCGCGCCGCCGAACCTGCCGCCCTGACCGCCCATCGGCGTCGCGATGCCGAAGTCGGTGAGCATGGCGGAGCCGTCGAAGTCGAGCAGGATGTTCGCGGGCTTGACGTCCTGGTGGAGCATCCCGTGGGCGTGGGCGACCTCCAGCGCCGACAGCACGCGCAGCCCGACCGCGGCCACGAACCCGGGCGGCAGCGGCCCCTGATCCTTGATCACCTTGTCCAGCGAGCGGCCGGTGACCAGGTCCATGATGATCCACGGCTGGCCGCCCTCCAGGACGACGTCGTGCACCAGCACGATCGCCGGGTCGCGCAGCCGTCCGGCCGACCTGGCCTCGTGGATCGCCATGTCGGCGAACTCGGCCCGCTCCCGCGGGGTGAGCCCCTCCGGCACGCGTACCTGCTTGGCCGCGACCTGACGGTCGAGGATCTCGTCGATGGCCCGCCACACCGTGCCCGCGCCGCCCTGTCCGAGCCGCTCGATGAGACGGTAGCGGCCGGCCAGCAGATAGAGGTCATCCGGCATTGCGCAACGCCTGCTCGCTCGTCTGCGCCGCTTTCAGCGCCCGCTGCTTGATCTCCTCGTCGGTGGGTTTGTCCCCGAGGGTGGTGAACTGCACGGTGACCACCAGGTTGGCCAGGCGGTAGTAGATCTGGGAGGTGTGCACGCGGCCCGTGGGGCCCTTCAGCTCGAAGCCGAACGCCTCCTCGCCGACGCCGGCGATCTCGCGGACCGGGGTGCGCGTGGCCCGCTGCGAGGTCTTCGCGCCGATCTCGTCCCAGGTCCAGTCGACCGTGCCGGTCCTCGTCCACCAGGTCTTCTGGCCCTTGAAGAGGGCACCGGCCGTGGCCGGGGTCATCGACCACGGGTCGACGGTGTCGGAGTCCTTCTGCACCTGCAGGCCCACACCCGTGTTGGCGAGCGTCCAGCCGCACTTGGGGCCGTCGCCGTCGGAGCTCGCCTGCGCCTTGGGCGGGCTCTGCGTACGCAGCAGCGCGCCCACCTCCTCCTGGCTGATCAGCTTGCACACGTCCATGGGCACGGTGAACGCGGCCGGCACCGCGCCCGCCCGGTCCCTGAGGACGAGGAAGGCGGTCGCGCCGCCCGCGCCGAGCACGAGCGCCGTCGCCGCGGCGATCCAGATCGCGGCCCTGCCGGGCCGCTTGACCCTGGTCGGCGCGGTCACGTCCTGGTTGACGGGCAGGTGCGGGGCATGCCCGCCGGCGGCCACCTGCCGGAGCGCGGACACGATCACCCGGGGGTCGGGGCGGGCGGCCGGCTGGTGCGCCATCATGGCCGCCAGCAGCGGCCCCAGCGGCCCCGGAGCGGCCGGTACGGGCTCCGTCAGCGTGGCCCGCACCCGCTGGGCCGCCGACCCCCCATAGGCCGGCGCGCCCGTCAGCGCGACGTAGAGCGTGGCGCCGAGCGACCACACGTCGCTGGCGGGCCCGCCCGGCTCGCCGGCCAGCCGCTCGGGCGCGATGAACCCGGGCGAGCCGATCATCAGCCCCTGCTCGGTGAGCGTGGCCTGGCCCTCCTGCCGGGCGATGCCGAAGTCGGTGAGGACCACCCGCCCGCTCTCGGTCAGGAACACGTTGCCCGGCTTGACGTCGCGGTGCTGCATCCCCAGCGCGTGTGCCGCGATCAGCGCCTCCAGCACGTCGGCGCCGACCCGCGCGGCATGATCGGCCGGCATGGGTCCGAACTCGCGGACCGTCTCACCCAGCGTGCGGCCCCGCAGCAGCTCCATGACGAGCCAGGGCCGCTCCTGCTCGACGACCACGTCGTGCAGCGCCACGATGCCGGGATGGCGCAGCCGCGCCGTGGCCTGCGCCTCCCGCACGGCCCGCATCACCGAGTCGGAGCGCTCCTTGGGCGACATGCCCTCGGCCAGCGTGAGCTCCTTGACCGCCACCTCGCGGTCGAGCATCTCGTCCCTGGCCAGCCACACCTTCCCCATGCCGCCCGCGCCGAGCGGGCGCAACAGGGCATAGCGGCCGGCAAGTCTTCCCGAGGACATACAGGGAAGGGTAACTAAGGATCAAGAGCGGTGGTTATTCGTTCCTGTCGGTCTTCCTCTCTATGGTCTTGGAACGTGGACGCGGTTCAAGGCACTCTCGACGAGCTCGGCACTCCGCTGAGCGAGGTCACTTTCGTCGTTTTCGACCTCGAGACGACCGGCGGCGCCCCGTCCGACGACGCCATCACCGAGATCGGCGCGGTCAAGGTGCGGGCGGGCGAGGTGCTGGGCGAGTTCTCGACGCTGGTCGACCCAGGAGGGCCGATCCCGCCCTTCATCTCGGTGCTGACCGGCATCACCGACGCGATGGTCGTGGCCGCGCCGCGGATCGAGGCGGTGCTGCCGAGCTTCCTGGAGTTCATCCGGGGGGCCACGCTGGTGGCCCACAACGCCGGCTTCGACACCCGCTTCGTCAAGGCCGCCTGCGCCGCCCACGGCTATCCTCCGCCGGCCAATCCGGTCGTCGACACCGTCGACCTGGCCCGCCGCGTGCTGACCCGCGACGAGGTGCCCAACGCCAAGCTGGCAACGCTGGCGAGGTTCTTCCGCAGCTCCACCGAGCCGTGCCACCGTGCCCTGCAGGACGCCAGGGCCACCGTCGAGGTGCTGCACGGGCTGATCGAGCGGGCCGGCTCGTTCCAGGTGCACACGCTCGAGGAGCTCAAGTCGTTCGTCCGCGCCCCCACGCCGGAGCAGCAGCGCAAGCGCCACCTGGCCGAGTCGGTGCCGCACGCCCCCGGCGTCTACTTCTTCGAGGACGAGCGCGGCGAGGTCCTCTACATCGGCAAGAGCACCAACCTGCGCAACCGCGTACGCTCCTACTTCACCGCGGGCGAGACCCGCCCGCGCATCCGCGAGATGATCGGCATCGCCGAGCGGGTGCGCCACGTCGTCTGCGCGACCGCCCTGGAGGCGGAGGTCAGGGAGCTGCGCCTGATCGGCGGCGCCAAGCCGCGCTACAACCGCCGTTCCCGCTTCCCCGAGAAGGTGGTCTGGCTCAAGCTCACCACCGAGGCGTTCCCGCGGCTGTCGATCGTCCGCGAGCTCAAGGACGACGGGGCCACCTACCTCGGCCCGTTCGGCAGTGCCCGGCTGGCCGACGAGGCCCGCATCGCCCTGCACGAGGCGGTCCCCCTGCGCCAGTGCACCCAGCCCGTCACGCTGCGCACCCGGCGGGCGGCCTGCGTGCTCCACGAGATGGGCCGCTGCGGCGCGCCCTGCGAGGGCAAGGAGAGCCAGGAGGAATACGCGCTCCACGCGGAGAGCGCGCGCCGGGCCATGACGCTCGACGCCTCGCTCGTGTTCAGCGCCGTGTCGGCGCGCATGGAGCGGCTGTCGGTGGAGCAGCGCTACGAGGAGGCGTCGGTCGATCGCGACCGGCTGGCGTCCTTCGTCCGTACGGCGGCCCGCATGCAGCGCCTGAGCGCCATCACGCGCATCCCGCAGCTGGTGGCCGCCAGCCCGGCGTTCGGCGGCGGCTGGGACATCCACGTCATCCGGTACGGGCGGCTGGCGGCGGCCGGGGTCATGCCGAAGGGCGCCCATCCGACCCCTTTCGTCGCCTCCCTCACGGCCACCGCCGAGGCGGTCATCCCAGGCGCCGGCCCGATCCACGCGGCCAGCGCCGAGGAGACCGAGTGCATCCTGCGCTGGCTGGAGTCTCCCGGGGTGCGGCTGGTGGAGGTGGAGGGCGAGTGGAGCCTGCCCGCCTGGGGCGCCGCCCGGCACAAGGCCCGCATCGACCTCGCGTACCGCCATCTTGATCAGCCCCGTAATCGGGAGGGGCGACCTTTGAGGTGAAACGATAGAGTTGATGCATGGTCACGGCTATCGTCCACATCAATGCAGAGGTAGACCGGATCCCGGAGGTCGCCCAGACGATCGCCGAGATCCAGGGGGTCAGCGAGGTCTACTCCATCACCGGCGAATACGACCTGCTGGCGATGGTGCGGGTGGCGGCGTACGAGGAGATCGCCGAGGTGGTCCCCGGGCGGATCAACAAGGTGGCCGGGGTGCTGCACACGGAGACGCACATCGCCTTCCGGGCCTACTCCAAGCACGACCTGGACGCCGCCTTCTCCATCGGCTTCCCCGAGGCCGACTGACCCACACGGGCCGACCCCCACACGGGCTGCCACACGGGCCGACCCACACCGGCTGCCCCACGCGGGCTGACCCACGCGGGCTGACCTCATCGGCCGCGGCGGCCTGCCTGTCGATGCGCCGCCTCGAGACGTCTCGGGCCGAGCGCCCGCGACCGGCGCGACTTCCGGCGCCTGACCACGCCGTCTTCCGGCGAGCCCGCCCCTCGGCCGTGCCTTTGGCCGGGGTCCCCCACCGCGTGCGAGCGCCTGTGACGACGCTCCCAGCCCCGGCCAAGCGCGCCCGCGCATCCCAGGCACAGCACGCTCACCGGGCGCCGTAGTCCCACGGCGCGCCCCCAGGCACGACACCCTCGCCGGGCGCCCAGGCCGCCTCTTCCCGGGCAACGCCCTCTTCCCCGGCAACGAGAACGGGATGAGACGGCGACGGGCCCGGACGAACGTGTCGTCCGGGCCCGCACCGTATGTGGCGAGAGGTGATGTCAGTGCGTGAGGCTTCGGTCTTCCTCGCCACCGGAGCCGATGGCGGCGTGCTCTTCCTCGTGCCCGTGCCCGTGTCCCTCGTCCAGCGGGATCTTCTCCCCGCCGTACGCCTTCGACATGCGAGCGCGCAGCTTGCCGAGCGGACCACGCATGCCCTTCGGCGGGATGCCCGCGGTGTCCTCGGCCACCGGCAGCATCGCCACCGGCTCCTTGCCCCGCATGTGGGCCTCGATGTCGTCCGCCGGCGGCGTGTGGACCTCGATGAACTCACCGTGCGGCAGCCGCTTGATGACGCCCGACTCCACGCCGTGCGACACGACCGCGGCGTCGGAACGCTGCAGGCCGAGGCAGATGCGGTAGGTGATGATGTACGCCAGCGCCGGCGCGACGAAGACCAGCACCCGGCCGGCGTACGTCGTCACGTTGAGGCTGATGTGGAAGTTCGCCGAGATCTCGTCGTTGGCGCCCAGCAGCCAGAGCACGCCGTAGAACGTGATGGCCGACATGCCGATCGAGGTGCGGTGCGGGTTGTTGCGCGGCCGGTCCGCGATGTGGTGCTCGCGGTGGTCGCCCGTCACCCAGCGTTCGAGGAACGGGTAGAGCGCCAGGCCCGTCATGACGATGCCCATCGGCACCAGCGCCGGGATGATCACGCTCAGCGGCAGGGTGCCGGCATGGGAGGTGCCGAAGAGGTTGATCTCCCACGGCACCATGATGCGCAGCGCGCCTTCGAGGAAGCCCATGTAGAAGTCGGGCTGCGAACCCGCTGACACGTCGGC
This sequence comes from Nonomuraea sp. NPDC004186, assembly GCF_053603495.1. Classification (NCBI taxonomy): domain Bacteria; kingdom Bacillati; phylum Actinomycetota; class Actinomycetes; order Streptosporangiales; family Streptosporangiaceae; genus Nonomuraea; species Nonomuraea sp. NPDC004186. Next base: position 29,519 of record NZ_JBSGFQ010000063.1, read on the forward strand.
GGGCGTGTAGGGGCCGAACAGCCAGATCGGGTTGATCTGGGTGAACGTCGCCAGACCCGCCACCGTGGCCAGCGTGAACAGGAAGTACGCCCCCGCCTTCGCCATGAAGGCCGGGTAGAACGGCGCGCCGACCACGTTGTGGTTGTTGCGCCCCTTGCCCGGCATCTGCGTGTGCTTCTGCACCCACATGAGCACCATGTGAGCCGAGATGAGCGCCAGCAGGATGCCCGGGATGAGCAGGATGTGCAGCGAGTAGAACCGGGCGACGACATCCTCACCCGGATATTCCCCGCCGAACAGGAAGAACGTGATGTACGTGCCGACCAGCGGCAGCGAGATCGCGACACCCTCGGTGATCCGCAGACCGGCGCCGGAGAGCAGGTCGTCGGGGAGCGAGTAGCCGGTCAGACCCTCGGCGAGCGCCAGCGTCAGCAGCAGCACGCCGATGATCCAGTTGAGCTCGCGCGGCTTGCGGTAGGCGCCCGTGAAGAACACCCGCAGCATGTGGACCATCATGCCGGCCACGAACATCAGGGCCGCCCAGTGGTGCATCTGCCGGATGAGCAGACCACCCCGGACGTCGAAGCTGATCTCCAGCGACGACGCGTAGGCCTCCGACATCATGACGCCCTTGAGCGGCGCGTACGAGCCGTCGTAGGCGACCTCCATCATGCTGGGCTTGAACCAGAACGTCAGGAACGTACCGGTCAGCAGCAGGATGACGAACGAGTAGAGCGCGATCTCACCCAGCAGGAACGACCAGTGGTCCGGGAAGATCTTGCGCAGGTTGCGCTTGAGGAAATTGGCCCCGCCCAGGCGGTCGTCGAGGAATGTCGACGGCCCGGCGATGGCCTTGGGCACGGCGGTCAGATCGCTCATGCCTGGCCTCCCTTCTCCCTGGCCGCGCGCTCGGCGTCACCGCGTTCCCAGTAGCTCGGGCCGACCGGCACCTGGAAGTCGCCCTGGGCGATCAGGTAGCCCTCGGCGTCGACCGTGATCGGCAGCTGCGGCAGCGGCCTGGCGGCCGGACCGAAGATGACCTTCGCGCCGTCGGCCGCGTCGAACGTCGACTGGTGGCAGGGGCAGAGGATGTGGTGGGTGTTCTGCTCGTACAGGGCCGCGGGGCAGCCCACGTGCGTGCAGATCTTGGAGTACGCCACGATCCCGTCGTGCGTCCAGTTCTGCCGGACGCCGCTCTTGAGCTCCTCCGGGCGGAACTTGATCAGGATCAGCGTGGCCTTGGCGAGGGCGTTGAGGTCGTGCTGGTAGCCCTCGGGGACCACCGACAGGATGCCGCCGGGCGAGTTGAAGTCGGCGGCCCGGATGGGCTGGCCGGTGCCCTCGACGACGAGCCTGAGCGGCTTGCCCTCCTTGGTCTTCTCGCCCCAGACCGTGTGGCGCAGCAGCTTGTTGAACTTCGCGCCCGGCATCTTGCTGTTGTCGAGGTCGCGCAGCAGCACCACCGGCACGAGGCCGAGGGGCGCGGCGGCCAGCAGCAGCGTGCGGCGCATCAGCTTGCGCTTGACGAAGCCGCTCTCGTTGGCGCCCTGCACGAACGTGTCGGCGACCACCTCGCGGTCCTCCTCGGCGGAGGCCATCGGGTGGCGCTCCTGGACCAGGGAGTACTTCGGCATGATCATGCGTACCCAGATCACGATGCCGATCGCCAGCCCCAGGATCGCCACGGTCAGCGAGGTGCCCAGCGCGAAGTTGGACACTCCGGTCGCCTCGGGGCTGCCGACCTGGAAGACCACGTAGGAGATGATGAACGCGATCGCGGCCAGGAACGTGATCGTGAAGCAGAGCGCCACGATCTTCTCGGCCTTGCGGGCCTTGCTCTCGTCCGGCAGCGTGACGCCGGGGACGTCCTTCTCGACGTCCGTGGCCTCCGCGGTGCCGAGCATCGAGGTGCCCGGCGCGGGGGTGCCGATGACGCGCTTGGGTACGCGCTCATCGGGCTGCTCGATCTCGTGCTCGTTGTCTGTCATGACTTCTGTCGCTTCTTCGCGGTGATCCAGATGGCGGCGAGTGCGAGGACACTGAGGCCTGCGATCCACGCTACGAGACCTTCGGTCACCGGGCCAATGCGCCCGAGGCCGAAACCTCCCGGGTCCTTCTGCGCGCGGACCTGCGTGATGTAGGCGATCATGCTGCGCTTCTCTTCGGGCGTGATGGTCGAGTCATTGAAGACCGGCATCGCCTGCGGGCCGGTGACCATCGCCTCGTAGATCTGGGTGGGGGTCGCCGAGTTGAGGTTGGGGGCGTACTTGCCCTGCGTCAGGGCGCCACCGGCGCCGACCCAGTTGTGACACTGGATGCAGTTGGCGCGGAACAGCTCGCCGCCCTTGCCGGCGTCGCCGAGCTTGGCGTCGACCTGCTCCTGGCCCGGGACCTGCGGGCCGCCGCCGAGCGACTGCACGTAGGCGCCGATCTGCCTGATCTTGGTCTCGTCGACCCAGGGCGCCATCGGCTTGCGCGGCGCCTGCGGACCCGGGTTGGCGGCGGGCATGCGGCCGGTGCCCATCTGGAAGTCGACCGCCGCGGCGCCGACGCCGACGAGCGTGGGCGCCGTCTTGGTGCCCTCCGCGTTCATGCCGTGGCAGCTGGAGCAGTGCTTGACGAACAAGCTCCTGCCCTCGGCCACGTCATCGACCTTGCCTGCCGCCAGTGCCGCGTCGGCAGGCTTACCCGCCTGGACAAAGGCGGCGTATACCATCCCGACCAGCGCCAACGCCAAAATCAGGACGGCATATCTCGCGAGGGGATGCCGCCGCCAAGCGGTGATCCTAGTCACAGAGATCCCGTTCCTTAACGAATGATGTAGATGGTCGCGAAAAGACCAATCCAGACGACGTCTACGAAGTGCCAGTAGTAGGACACGACGATCGCGCTGGTGGCCTGCTCATGCGTGAAGCGCTTCGCGGCGTACGTGCGTCCCAGCATGAACAGGAACGCGAATAGGCCACCGGTCACGTGCAGGCCGTGGAAGCCCGTCGTCAGGTAGAACACCGAGGTGTAGGGGTTGGCGGACAAGGTCGCGCCCTCTGATGCCAGCTCGCCGTACTCGTACAGCTGCCCGGCCACGAAGACCGCGCCCATGAGGAAGCTGACGATGTACCAGAAGCGGAGCTTGCCGACCTGCCCCTTCTCCGCGGCCCACACGCCCAGCTGGCACGTCACACTCGACAGAACCAGGATGATCGTGTTGGCCGTCGCGAACGGGATGTTCAGGTGAGCGCCCTCGGCGGCCTCCAGGCCGACCTTGTGGAAGGCGGGGCCCCAATCGAAGCCGTTGCCCACGCTCACCGACCGGATGGTGAAGTACATCGCGAACAGCGCCGCGAAGAACATGAGCTCAGAGGACAGCCAGACGATCGTCCCGACACTGACCAGATTGGGTCTGCGGTACGACTGTGCTGTCGTCGTCGAAGTTATTGCGGATGCTGTCGCCACGGGCAGCATTATTGCGGCTTCGGTGGTCGGTCCCGCGCACGACCCCCCGGTTAGCAGGTACAAACCGGGAGGCAACCTGGGAGAATCGCCTCAAAACCCCCTGTCAGGCATGGTGGCCTGGGAATGCACACCGGCGCACCGGTACGATCCGAGGTGACCATACTGCTACAAGGGATAGCGAGCGCGACAGTGACCTCCACTGGGAGCACCGACGACACGATGAGGGTTCTCGTCTACAGCGACGACGCCGCCACCAGGGCCGAGGTGATCCAGGCCATCGGCAGGCGCCCCGCCGCCGACGTACCCCTCGTGGAGATCGTGGAATGCGCCACCGAGCCCAAGGTCCACCAGTGGCTGGGCTCGGGCGAGATCGACGTGGCCGTCCTCGACGGCGAGACGCAGCCCGCGGGCGGCATGGGCGTCTCCCGCCAGGCCAAGGACGAGGTCTACGACTGCCCGCCCGTCTGCCTGATCATCGCCAGGCGCGACGACCGCTGGCTGGCCGACTGGTCCAAGGCCGACGCCGTGGTGCCGCAGCCGCTGGAGCCCATGGTCCTGGCCGACACCGTGGCCGACCTCATGCGCCGCCGCTCCTCGACCCGACTCAACGCTAAGTAGGTGCCCATGGACTCCCGGACGACCTGGCCCACCCTGCTGTCCGCTCTCCTGTCCGGAGAGCACCTCACCTCCGACGAGTCGGCCTGGGCGATGCGGGAGATCATGTCCGGCGCCGCGACGCCGTCCCAGATCGCCGGCTTCGTGGTGGCGTTGCGCGCCAAGGGCGAGACGGTGGCCGAGGTCGTGGGCCTGGCCCGCACCATGCTGGATCTGGCCACGCCGCTGAGCGTGGAGGGGCCCGTGGTCGACGTGGTCGGCACGGGAGGCGACCGCGCCCACACGGTCAACGTCTCGACGATGGCCGCCATCGTGGCCGCCGCCGCGGGCGCCCGGGTGGTCAAGCACGGCAACCGCGCCGCCTCGTCCTCGTGCGGCGCCGCCGACGTCCTGGAGCACCTGGGCATCCGGCTCGACCTCACGCCGGAGCAGACGGCGCGGGTGGCCGAGCAGGCGGGCATCGCCTTCTGCTTCGCCCCGGTCTACCACCCCGCGCTGCGCTTCGCCGGGCCGACGCGCAAGGAGATCGGCGTACCCACGATCTTCAACTTCCTCGGCCCGCTCACCAACCCGGCCCGCCCGGCCGCCCAGGCCATCGGCGTCTTCGACGCCAAGATGCTGCCCGTGCTGGCGGGCGTCTTCGCCGAGCGCGGCGTCAGCGCGCTGGTGTTCCGCGGCGACGACGGGCTCGACGAGCTGACCATCGCGGGCACCTCGACGGTCTGGGTGGTCAAGGACGGCACGGCCACGCAGACGACCTTCGACCCGTCCGTGCTCGGCATCCCGCGCGCCGACGTGGGCGCGCTGCGGGGCGGGGACGTGGCCTTCAACGCCCAGGCCGTGCACGACCTGCTGCAGGGGAAGACGGGGCCGGTGCGCGACGCCGTCCTGCTCAACGCGGCCGCGGCCCTGGTGGCCCTCAACGGGCCGGGCGACGACCTCGACGCCGCCATGACCGACGGCTACGCCCGCGCGGTCCAGGCCGTCGACTCCGGCGCGGCCGCCGCCACCCTCGACCGCTGGATCGAGGTCAGCGCCACCGTCAACGGCGCCTGACCGCCCCTTTCGAGGCGCGCCCCAGCTGAGGGGCGCGCCTCCCTCTGGAAGTACGCCCCCGTCCGGCAGTACGCCCTCCGTCCGCTCGCCGCTGAGGCGCGCACGCCGCCGCAGCGCCGGGGTCCGTACGACGGCGCGGGGAGCGGATCGGAGCAGCGGCCGGCCGGTAGCTTCACCCTCGCCAAGCTCTCCCCCGCGGACGGCGGCCCCCGTCCCGTCCCTCAGCGCCACGCAGACGGCCTGGCCCTCCCATCCCCTGGCCGATGCACCACTTGGACGGCGTCGCGGCGCTGAGGCGCGCACAGCGGCGCGGAGAGCGGGCCGGAACGGCGAATGCCCCTCCCCCGTGCGCTTCAGCCCAGGTCACGCAGGCCGCCGGGCCCCGGTCCTTGCGAGCGCGCTGAGGCACCGCCGATCCGGGGCAGCGCTGAGCCGGAGCGCCGCTGAGCCCAGGGCGTGGCGAGCCCGGGCTGTGGCGAGCCCGGGGCGCGTTCAGCCTCGTGTGTGGCGATCCGGAGCCGTGGCCGGCCCCGAGTGTGGCGGGTCGGGGCCGGTGTCGGCGGGTCGGAAGGCGGTGGTCCAGGCCGTGGTCGGCGGCGCGAATCGGTATCAGAACGTGATGGTCGGCCCGTCCTTAAGCACGCTCCACTTGAGCCACTCCTTCCAGTTCTCCTGCCAATGCCCCCACCCGTTCGTGGGCTCCAGCTTCCGCGGCGACCCCGTGATGATGATCGGATCCCCGATCAGCGTGTTCTTGACGAACCAGATCGCGTTCTCCGGGCTGATGTTCACGCAGCCGTGGCTGACGTTCGAGTTCCCCTGCGACCCCACCGACCAGGGCGCGCTGTGCACGTACTCGCCGCTGTTGGAGATGCGGACGGTGTGGTAGACCATCAGCGAGTAGTAGCCCGACTGGCCGGGCCCGATCCCGGGTGAGGTCATGAGCGTGGAGTCCTCGCGCGACATCGCCAGGTGGATGCCGGAGGTGGTGTAGAACTTCCACGACCCGCCCTGCCCCGCGCTCATCGGCATCTCGCGGATCTTCTTGCCGTCGCGCCGGACGTGGAGCACGTGTTCGTCGGTGCTGCCCTTGGTGATCTGCGAGCGGCCGATCTTGAAGTCGAGCCGTACGTCGCGCTTGCCGTACAGGCCGGGGCCCCCGCGCACGCCGGCCAGCTTCGCGTCCAGCCGCACCTTCGTGTGCGCGGGCCAGTACTCCAGCGGCCGGAAGTCCACGTGGCTGTCGTCGAACCAGTGCCAGGCGCCCTCCACGGGCCTGGAGCTGCGGACCGTGAGGTTGCGCTCGACGGACACCCGGTCGGTGACCGGCTTGTCGAAGGCGATCATGATGGGCATGCCGACGCCGACCGTCAGCCCGGTGTCGTCCTTGTTCGGGGTGATGGTCTGGATGTCGAACGTCTTGTTGCCCTTGATCGTGGAGAACGTGCTGGTGGTCTGGGTCTGCTTGCCCGCGGCGTCCGCGGAGACGGCGGTGATCGTGTAGTTCGCCCCGGGGCGGGCGGTGACGGTGCTGCGCCAGTTGGTGCCGTCGGCGCTCAGGACGCCCTTGAGCGCCCCGGACTTGCCGCCGTCCACCCGTACGCTCTTGAGCGTGCCTCCACGGGCCGAGACGACCACGGGCTGGTCTGTGGCCACGTTCGCGGCCTTGTCCTGCGGAGAGAACGTCACAGCGGGCCCCTGGGCCCCGCCGGCCATGGCGACCCCCTCAGGCTTCGGGGCCGAGGCCCCCGAGCACGCCGCCAGCAGCGCCAGCGCCAGCAGGCCGGCCGATCCATTCGCTACGCGCCCCACGTATGACTCCCTCGTCCGACAACGAACCCCTTGACCTGCTCACCACCCTGTTGTGCCCGAAAAGGCCCTTAGCGGCGGTCCGCATAGCAGACTTCTCATTACTACCCTCAGTGATCGAATAACCACATCGGATCACCGTTAAAGAACACAAAAAAACGGGCGTCCCCCCTCAAGGGAGACGCCCGTTCAGGCAGTCCGGGTCAGTGCGAGAAGTTGCCCCGGTAGTACTGGAAGACGAAGCCGATCATGGCCATGATGACCAGGAAGATCCCGATCAGGAACATCCAGAAGCCGATCACGAACCCGGCGAAGGCGAAGGCCGCCGCCAGGCACAGGAACAGCGGCCACCAGCTGCTCGGGCTGAAGAACCCGATCTCGCCCGCGCCGTCGCTGATCTCGGCCTGCTTGTCGTCCTCCGGCTGGGCGCCGATGCGCCGCGCGGTGAACATCAGGTAGTAGCCGACCATGAACGCGAACCCGACCGAGATCGCCATGGCCGTGGTGCCGACCGGCTCACCGTGGCCCGTCGCCGCCTTGGTCCAGAACCAGTAGGCGACGTCGACACCGGCGAAGAACAGGCCGCACGCGAGGAACAGCCAACCCTGGACCTTCATCAGGCCTCGACCTCCGATGCCGTCGGCTTGGCGGACACGTGCGGGTAGTGCAGGTCGAACGCGGGACGCTCGGACCGGATGCGCGGCAGCGAGGTGAAGTTGTGCCGCGGCGGCGGGCAGGAGGTCGCCCATTCGAGCGAGCCGCCGTAGCCCCAGGGGTCGTCGACGGTGACCTTCGGCGCGCTGCGCCAGGTCTTCCAGACGTTGTAGAAGAACGGCAGCGTCGAGGCGCCCAGCACGAACGCGCCCACCGACGAGATCATGTTGAGGTCGGTGAAGCCGTCGGCCGGGCTGTAGTCGGCGTAACGACGCGGGAAGCCGAGCATGCCCAGCCAGTGCTGGATGAGGAACGTCGTGTGGAAACCGATGAACAGCAGCCAGAAGTGCAGCTTGCCCAGCTTGTCGTCGAGCATCTTGCCGGTGAACTTGGGCCACCAGAAGTAGAAGCCCGCGAACATGGCGAACACGACGGTGCCGAAGACCACGTAGTGGAAGTGGGCGACGACGAAGTAGGTGTCGCTGATGTGGAAGTCGAGCGGCGGCGAGGCCAGGATGACGCCCGTCAGGCCGCCCAGGAGGAACGTGACGAGGAAGCCGACCGAGAACAGCATCGGCGACTCGAAGGACAGATGCCCTCGCCACATCGTTCCGACCCAGTTGAAGAACTTCACACCTGTCGGCACCGCGATGAGGAACGTCATGAACGAGAAGAACGGCAGCAACACCTGCCCGGTCGGGAACATGTGGTGCGCCCAGACCGTGATGGACAGACCGGCGATCGAGATCGTCGCGACCACGAGGCTGATGTAACCGAAGACCGGCTTGCGGCTGAAGACCGGCAGGATCTCGCTCACGATGCCGAAGAACGGCAGCGCGATGATGTACACCTCAGGGTGTCCGAAGAACCAGAACAGGTGCTGCCAGAGCAGCGCGCCTCCGTTGTCGGGGGCGAAGACGTGCGTGCCGAGCTTGCGGTCCGACTCCAGCACGAGCAGCGCGGCGGCCAGCACCGGGAAGGCCATCAGCACGAGCATGCTGGTCAGCAGGACGTTCCAGACGAAGATCGGCATGCGGAACATGGTCATGCCGGGCGCGCGCATGCAGATGATCGTGGTGATGAAGTTCACCGAGCCGAGGATCGTGCCGAGGCCGGACAGGGCCAGGCCCATGATCCACAGGTCGCTGCCGATGCCGGGCGAGTTGATCGCGTTGGACAGCGGCGTGTAGGCGAACCAGCCGAACGAGGCCGCGCCGCCCGGCGTGAAGAAGCCGGACACGGCGATGAGGCTGCCGAACAGGTAGAGCCAGTAGCTGACCATGTTGAGGCGCGGGAACGCCACGTCGGGGGCGCCGATCTGCAGCGGCATCAGCTCGTTGGCGAAGCCGGCGAACAGCGGCGTCGCGAACATCAGCAGCATGATCGTGCCGTGCATGGTGAACAGCTGGTTGAACTGCTCGTTGCTGGTGAACTGCATGCCCGGCTGCGCCAGCTCGGCCCGCATGATCAGCGCCATGACGCCGCCGATCAGGAAGAAGGCGAAGGACGTGATCAGATAGAGGTGCCCGATGATCTTGTGATCAGTGGAGGACAGCCACTTGGCGATCACCTGGCCCTTGGTGACGGGCCTGGCCGGCGCGCGAAGGGGTTCGTGGATGGCGGTCACTGGGCACTCCCAGCCTGGTTCGTAGCGATGTACTGGTTCCACTCGTTCGAATCGACGAGCTTCACGTTGAACAGCATGCGGCTGTGGTCGACACCGCAGAGCTCGGCGCACCGGCCCGCGAAGATCCCCGTACGGGCCAGAGTGGTGATCTCGAACTTACGGCCCGGGTTGCCTTCCTTGATGCCGGGGATGACGTCCCGCTTGAACAGGAACTCCGGCACCCAGAACGAGTGGATGACGTCGTCGGTCGACAGGTCGAACTCGACCTTCGTGTTCGTCGGCAGCACCAGCTGGGGCCCCTGGTGATAGTCGCTCACCGGCGTGCCGGGGACGGGGGCCATCGTCTTGCCGTTGACCGTCGTGGTGAAGCGCCAGCTCCACTGGAAGGCCTCGACCTTGACCTTCACGGTCGCGTCGCCGTCCACCTTGGCCAGCACCTGGCTGTCACGCGCGGTGAAGAAGAAGAACACCGACACCATGACGAGCGGGATCAAGGTGTAGAGCATCTCGATCGGCAGGTTGTAGCGCACCTGCGGCGGCAGATCGGCCGAGGACTTGCGCTTGCGGTGGAAGATGGCCGCCCACACGATCAGAAAGATGACGACCGCACCCGTGGCGAGTGCGGCGATCCAGGCCCCGTTCCACAGGCTCTGGACCACGCCCGCCTGCTCGGTGACATGGTCGGGAAGAAGACCACGAGACCAGTCGGCCTTCGGAACGTCATTAGCACACGCCGTAGCAGTGGCCAGCAGCAACGCCAAAGCGGCGGCACGCGGCACCCTGCGCCGGGCCAACGAACGCCGCATCGTACGGCGAGTCGGACTCACGGATCGCCTACCCCACAGATGAAGCCCAAGAGTCTTTCTCTTGGGCGCTCTTATTTCCAGATGCACAGCTGATTGCAGACACATTAGCGTGCAGGTGCTTCGCCCTACCGCGCGACCCCTCGATGGCGCCGCAAGTGGGACGATGAGTCTCGTGGCGTATTTCGACGCGGCTTCGAGCGAGCCGCTCCACCCTCAGGCACGCGAGGCGCTGCTGGCGGCGATCGACGTCGGCTGGGCCGACCCCGCGAGACTGTACGGCCAGGCCCGCCGCGCACACCTGCTGCTGGAGCAGGCCCGCACGGAGGTGGCCGAGGCGCTCGGCGCGCGCCCGGACGAGGTGTCGTTCACATCGTCGGGCACGCAGGCCGTGCATCTCGGCGTGCTCGGCACCCTACACGGCAGACGCAGGGCCGGGCGCCACCTGATCACCAGCGCGGTCGAGCACTCCAGCGTGCTGCACGCCGGTGGCGTGCACGAACGCGACGGCGGCACGACCGAGACGGTGGGCGTGGACCTGACGGGGCGGGTGGATCTCGAGCGGTTCACCGAGGCGGTCGCCCGGCCCGGCACCGCGCTGGCCTGCCTGCAGACGGCCAACCACGAGGTCGGCACGGTGCAGCCGGTGGCGGAGGCGGCCGCGGCGTGCCGGTCCCACGGGGTTCCGCTGCTGGTGGACGCGGCGCAGACGGCCGGCAGGATGCCGATCCCGCCCGGCTGGTCGGTGCTGACGGCCAGCGCCCACAAGTGGGGCGGGCCCGCGGGCGTGGGCGTGCTGGTGGTGCGCAAGGGCACGCGGTTCCGCTCGTTCCTGCCCGAGGACGAGCGGGAGCGGCGGCGGGTGCCGGGGTTCGAGAACGTGCCCGGCATCGTCGCGGCGGCGGCCGCGCTGCGCGCGATGGCCGCGGACGCGGCGCAGGAGCAGGCGCGGCTGTCGGAGCTCGTGGCCAGGATCAGGGAGACGGTGCCGAAGATCGTCCCGGACGTCGAGGTGATCGGCGACCCGGTCGACCGGGCGCCGCACATCGTGACCTTTTCGTGTCTGTACGTCGACGGCGAGGCCTTGCTGACCGAGCTGGACAAGGCTGGTTTCGCTGTTTCGTCAGGAAGCTCGTGCACCGCTAGTACGCTTCGTCCATCGCACGTTCTTGAAGCGATGGGCGTGCTGACGCATGGCAATGTCCGGGTGTCGCTGCCCAGGGGCGCCTCCGCGGCGGAGGTCGACAGATTCCTCGCCGTGCTGCCCGATCTGGTGCGCCGCATCCGGCAGGACGCAGGAGTCGCATGACCGAGGTTACCCAGCCGGCTTTGACGATCGACGCGCTCGGGAAGAAGTGCCCGATCCCGATCATCATGCTGGCGGAGCAGATCAACTACGTCCCGCTCAACGCGGTGGTGGCCGTGCTGGCCGACGATCCGGCGGCCAACACGGACGTGCCGGCGTGGTGCAGGCTCAAGTCACACCGGCACGTCGGCTCGTACGAGCTGCCTGAGGGCGGCTGGGCCATCCACGTCCGGCGCAACTACTGACATTCCCCCCGAAAGTGGGGTAGAGGCTTCCCGTACGAAGTCACCGACTTTCGGGGGGAAGCCATGACCAGAGGACATCCGCACGAGACCGCCCGTGACGTGATGCATCCGGGGGCCGAGTGCATCGGCGCGCACGAGACGCTCGACCGGGCGGCCCAGCTGATGCGCAACATGAACGTGGGGGCACTGCCCGTGTGCGGCCCCGACGAGCGGGTGAAGGGGATCATCACCGACCGCGACATCGTCGTCAAGTGCATCGCCTCGGGGCACGACCCCTCGAGGACGACGGCGGGCGAGCTGGCCGGGGGCCTGGTCTTCGTCACCCCGGAGACGTCCGTGGACGAGACGCTCACGCTGATGGAGCAGCACCAGATCAAGCGGCTCCCCGTGCTGTCGGACAACCGCATCGTCGGCATGATCACCGAGGCGGACCTGGCCAAGCACCTGCCGGACGACAAGCTCGCCGAGTTCCTGCACCACGTCTACGCGAGGAGCTGAGCCGTGCGGGCCGCCCCGGGGCCGCTCACAGCGGGCCGGGGCGGCCGAGCGGCGCCTACGGGTGGTAGCAGCGCACGTGATCGGCGATGTCCGCCGTGGCCTCCTTGCCGTACGCGGCGCTGAACCGCTCGAGGAAGACCTGCTGCCCGAGCTCGTACTCCTGGCCGCCGACGCGCTCGAGCACGTGGGTGGCGGTCAGGTTGCCGACCTGGCCGCAGCGCTCCAGCGGCAGCCCCCAGGCCAGCCCCGACAGGAACCCGGCGCGGAAGGCGTCGCCGACGCCGGTGGGGTCGGCCTTGCCCAGCTCGGGGGCGGGGGCGACGTGGATGGACGGCTCGCCCCTGCGGTCGATGACGGCGCCCTTGGGGCCGAGCGTGGTGATCCGGACGCCGACCCGGTGCAGGATCTCCTCGTCGGACCAGCCGGTCTTCTGCTCGATGAGCCCCTTCTCGTAGTCGTTGGAGAAGAGGTAGGCGGCGCCGTCGACGAGCTGGCGGATCTGCTCGTCGGCCATGCGCGCGAGCTGCTGGGAGATGTCGGCGGCGAACGGGATGCCGCGCTGGCGGCACTCGTCGGTGTGGCGCAGCATCGCGTCGGGGTCGTTGGGGCTGATCAGCACCAGGTCGAGGCCGTCCAGACGGTCGGCGACGGGCTTCAGCTCGATCAGCCGTGCCTCTGCCATGGCCCCGGTGTAGAACGAGGCGATCTGGTTGTGGTGCTGGTCGGTCGTGCACAGGAAGCGCGCGGTGTGCTGGGTCTCCGAGATGTGCACGGAGTCACAGTCGACGCCGTGGCGCTCCAGCCACGAGCGGTAGTCGGCGAAGTCGTTGCCGACGGCTCCCACGAGAACCGGCTTGAGGCCGAGGCAGGCCATGCCGAACGCGATGTTCGCGGCGCAGCCGCCACGACGGATCTGAAGGTCATCGACCAGGAACGAGAGTGACACCCGATCGAGCTGCTCGGCGATGAGCTGTTCGCCGAAGCTTCCTGGGAAGGTCATCAGGTGGTCTGTCGCGATTGAGCCGGTAACGGCGATGCGCACGGGATTCTTCTTCCTCGTTGTCAGCAGGCCTATGAGCCCCACGAGAATACGCGAAGGTCCCGCACGCACAAAGGCGAGCGGGACCCGGCGGCCACCGACTAGTTGAAGGAGTCACCACAGGCGCAGGAGCCCGTGGCGTTGGGGTTGTCGATGGTGAACCCCGACTTCTCGATCGTGTCGACGAAGTCGATCGAGGCCCCCATCAGGTAGGGAGCGCTCATGCGGTCGGTGACCACGCTGACTCCCCCGAAGTCCGACACCACGTCGCCGTCCATCGACCGGTCGTCGAAGAAGAGCTGGTAGCGCAGGCCGGAGCAACCACCCGGCTGCACGGCGACCCGCAGCTGCAGACCTTCCTCACCCTGCTGCTCAAGCAGGCTCTTGACCTTGGCGGCGGCCGCGTCAGTCAGGATCAGGCCCTGCGCCGTGGTCTCGCTGCTCTCAACCGTCATCTGCTGACTCCCTAACCCGGCTGTCTGTTTCCGACGTCCTACTAATGACGCTACCAACACCTGGCCCATGCCACACATTCCCGGGGCCGCCGCCCCCCGTAATAAGGAGGTATCCCCCATATGTCATGATGAGTATCGTCACTTCGACGATAAGGGGGTTTGGCCATGGCCACCCAGACTGGGCTGCCGCTCTACGTCCTCGGCCAGGGCGCCGATCCGCACAGCGAGAAGGGGGTCGAGTGCCCGGGCGAGCTGCCGCCCGCCTCGGACCCCGACCTGGTGGAACGGGCCCGCAAGGCGAAGGAGGCGCTCGGCGACCGGCTGTTCGTGCTCGGGCACCACTACCAGCGCGACGAGGTCATCCAGTTCGCCGACGTCACGGGCGACTCGTTCAAGCTCGCCCGGCTCGCGGCGGCCAGGCCGGAGGCGGAGTTCATCGTCTTCTGCGGCGTGCACTTCATGGCAGAGTCGGCCGACATCCTGACCGGCGACCACCAGAGGGTGGTGCTGCCGGACCTGGCGGCCGGCTGCTCGATGGCGGACATGGCCACGTTCGACCAGGTCGAGGAGTGCTGGGAGGCCCTGGAGGACGCCGGCCTGGCCGATCAGGTGATCCCGGTCACGTACATGAACTCCAGCGCCGACATCAAGGCCTTCTGCGGCAGGAACGGCGGCGCGGTCTGCACCTCCTCCAACGCCCGCCGCGCCCTGGACTGGGCGTTCTCGCGCGGCGAGAAGGTCCTGTTCCTGCCCGACCAGCACCTGGGCCGCAACACGGCGGTGCTGGAGATGGGCATGTCCCTGGAGGACTGCGTCGTCTGGAACCCGCACCGCCCCAACGGCGGCCTCACCCAGGAGCAGCTGGAGCGGGCCAGGATGATCCTCTGGCGCGGCCACTGCTCGGTGCACGGCCGCTTCACGGCGGAGTCGGTCGACGACGTGCGCGCGCGCATCCCCGGCGTGAACGTCCTGGTGCACCCGGAGTGCCGGCACGAGGTCGTGCTCAAGGCGGACCACGTGGGCTCGACCGAGCACATCATCCAGACCCTGGAGGCGGCCCCCGCGGGCTCCAGCTGGGCGATCGGCACCGAGCTGAACCTGGTGAAGCGGCTGGCGCAGATGTTCCCCGACAAGAGCATCTCGTTCCTGGACAAGACGGTCTGCTACTGCTCGACCATGAACCGGATCGACCTGCCGCACCTGGTGTGGGCCCTGGAGTCCCTGGTGCTCGGGGAGGTCGTCAACCAGATCACGGTGGACGAGGACACCGCCCACTGGGCCCGGGCGGCCCTGGACCGCATGCTCGCCCTCCCCTGACCCACCCCTCTAATCCCTGCCGGCCACGAACGCGCCCACCGCGGCCCGGAAACCCTCCGGATCCTCGACCCAGGGCAGGTGACCGGCGCCCGGCAGGGTCACCCGCGAGACGTCCGGCAGCGCCCGCTCCAGCGAGTCCACCGCCCGGCGGGGCCGGATGTCCTCGGCCCCATCGATGATCAGCACCGGCACCGCCAGCGCCGCGCAGGCGTCCCGCAACGCGGGTGTGCCCCAGTCACGCCTGCCCTCGGCGTTCAGGACGGCGTTGCACTCGAAGTTGACGCCGAGCCAGGGGGTCGCCATGCGTTCGGCGTGCTCCATGGCCCGGCCGCGGTCGGCGAAGTCCGCCGTCCACTGCAGCACCGCGAACTCACGGTCCTCGGCGGCCGTGCGTTCGCGGCTCTCCAGCGCCGCCCAGCGCTCCACGTCCCCGCTCACCGCGCCGCGCAGGCGGAGCCGGTACTCCTCGCGCCAGGTGTCGCCCGGGTCGATGCCCGTGCCGGAGACGTAGACCAGGCCGCGTACGCGCTCGGGGTGGTCCAGGGCGTACCGCAGGGCCAGCTGGGCGCCCCACGAGTGGCCCAGCAGCACCATCGACTCCAGGCCGAAGTGGCGGCGGACGGCGTCGAGGTCCGCCACCGTCCGGGCCGTCGAGTACGGCCCGACCCGCTGCGAGCGACCGCAGCCGCGCTGGTCCCACCGGTGGACGGCCGCGACGCCGGACAGCAGCCCGGCCACGTCCTCGAAGGTGTCCCACAGGCCCGGCCCGCCATGACAGAAGACGACGGGACGGCCCTCGCCGCTCCGCACCGCCCAGAGCCGCACGCCGTCGTCGGTCAGCACCGTCTCGTCCATGGAGGGCATGATCCCGCGTGGGCGGGGCTCAGCGGAAGGCGGCGGCGTTGCGCCGGGCCCAGGCGGCGAACGGCTGAGGGGCCCGGCCGAGCACGCGCTCGACGTCCGGGCTGATCCGCCGCTCGGCCTCGGTCGGCTCGCCGAGGATGTCCAGCGTGGTGTCCGCGACCGGCGGGGGCATGAACGCCAGCATCTGCGCGCGGGCCTCCTCGCGGGTCTGCTCGACGAACGCGACCGGCTCGCCGATCGCCTGGCCGATGGCCTCGGCGTTCTGCCGCGGGGACACCGCCTCCGGCCCGGTGAGCTCGTAGGTCCGGCCGTCGTGACCCGGCTCCCGCAGCACGGCGGCGGCCACCGCGGCGATGTCGTCGGGGTCGATGATCGGCAGCCCGACGTCTCCGAACGGCGCCGCGACCGTGCGGTCCGCGCGGATCGACCCGGCCCAGGCGTACCTGTTGGAGGCGAATCCGCCCGGCCGCAGGATCGTCCACCGCGCTCCCGAGCCGACGACAGCGCGTTCCACCTCCGCCCCGAAGCGGCCGTGGGACGCGCTGTCCGGGCGGGTCACCACGCCCTGCGAGGAGAGCAGGACGGTCCTGCCCGGCCCGCTCACCGCGGCGACGATCTCCTTGGGCTCGACGGCGAACAGGTCGCCGCCCGTGAGGAGGAACACCGCGTCCGCGCCCTCCAGCGCCGCGCTCATGCTGCCGGGGTCGGCCAGGTCGGCGGCGACCGCCCGCACGCCCTGCGGCACGTCGGCGTCGGTGATGCGGCGGGACACGGCGGTGACCTGCTCCCCCGCCTCGGCCAGCAGCCGGACCAGCGTCCGCCCGACGTTCCCCGTGGCTCCCGTGACAACGATCATGATCTCTCCCAGTTGTTAGTTAGTCGGCTGACTCACTTGAGGGAGACCCTAGCACGGCTCAGCCGCATATAGTTAGTCAGGTGACTGACTCAACGGGTTCGCGGGCGAGGACCGCGGCCGCCAAGCGCCAGCGGCTGATGGCCGCCGCCGCCCAGGTCGTGCACCGGCAGGGGGCGGAGCGCACCACCATCGCCGACATCGCCCACGCCGCCGACGTCCCCGTGGGCAACGTGTACTACTACTTCAAGACCAAGGACGACCTGGTCGCCGCCGCCCTCGCCGAGCACGCGCGGCAGCTGGGGCTCCTCACCGACCGCCTGGACGGGCTCGACGACCCGAGGGAGCGGCTGAAGGCCCTCGTGGAAGGGTGGGCCAGCCAGCGCGAGCTCGCGGCCCGCTACGGCTGCCCGACCGGGACGCTCGCCGCGGAGCTGGACAAACGCCCCGAGGGCGGCCTGGACGCGGAGGCCGGCCGCGTCATCCGGCTGCTGCTGGACTGGGTCGAGCGCCAGTTCCGCGAGCTCGGCCGGCCTGACCCCTGGGACCTCTCCCTGACGCTGGTGGGCGCCTACCAGGGCATGTCCCTGCTGGCCAACGCCCTGCGCGACCCCGACGTCATGACCCGCCAATGCGCCCGCCTGCTCGACTGGCTCGACTCCCTGCCCGAGGCCCCCGCCGCCTGAAGGCCTCGGCCCCCGCCGGGCACGTACTTCGTGACGTCCGCCGCCCTCTTCGTGAGGTGGGCGGCCGGAGGTAACGGACTCCGATCCTTTTTCGCGGCATCCGCAGGAGGCCGGGACACCATGAGGATGTCCTGACGATCACCCTCCGCGGAACCGCACGGAGGGCTCCCACGTGGAGAATCTCCAGAAGGAGCGATCATGGAACGTCCGTCGAGGCGGGGATTACTGGGTGGCGCCGCGCTGGTGGCGGGTGCCGTGACGTTGCCCGCGTCCCCCGCCGGAGCCGCCGTGTCATCCGGCGGACCGGTCACGGGTCCGGTCACCGTGTACCCTGCCGACCCCCGCTACCAGGAGCTGACCGTGGGCTACAACCAGCGCTGGGTCGGCGCGCCCGACTATGTGCGCGTGGTCAGCTCGACCGCCCAGGTCGTCGCCGCGGTGCAGGAGGCGGTCGACGCGGGCAAGCGGATCTCGGTGGTGTCCGGCGGCCACTGCCTGGCCCCGTTCGTGTTCAACTCCGACGTGGACGTCGTCATCGACCTGTCCGGGCTGGACGAGGTGTACTTCGACCAGCAGCGGGGCGCGTTCGCGGTCGAGGGCGGCGCCCGGCTGTCGGGCGTCTACGACACGTTGTTCAAGAAGTGGGGCGTGACCATCCCCGGCGGGATGTGCCCCACGGTCGGCATCGGCGGCCATGCCACCGGCGGCGGGTACGGCTTCCTGTCCCGGCAGCTCGGGGCCGTGATCGACCACCTGGCGGCGGTCGAGGTCGTGGTCGTGGACCGCTCGGGCACCGCCCGCGCCGTGACGGCCTCGCGCGATCCGGGCGACCCCAACCGCGACCTGTGGTGGGCGTGCGCCGGCGGCGGGGGCGGCAACTTCGGCATCGTCACCCGCTTCTGGTTCCGGACGCCGGGCACGACCGGCTCCAACCCGAGCCGCCTGCTCGTCAACCCGCCCAAGGACGTGCTGCTCAGCGCCGTCGGCATCCCGTGGAGCATGCTGGACCGCGCGAAGTTCGCCACCCTGGTCACGAACTGGGGCGCCTGGTACGAGGGACACGCCGCGCCCGACTCCCCCGCCAGGATCCTGTCCGGCGTCGCGTCGCTGGCGCACCGCTCGAGCGGAAACGTCTTCCTGCTGACCCAGGTCGACGCCACCGCCCCCGACGCGGCGCGGATCCTCGGCGACTACCTGGGGGCCCTGACCGCCGGACTCGGCGTCGACGCCGTGGTGGCGGCCCAGCCGGCGCAGCGGCTCCCGTGGTTGCGCGCGGTCAAGTTGATCGCCGCCAGCATCCCCTCGTTCATCAACCCGACGCTGCGCGGCTCCTCCAAGTCGGCCTACCTGCGGCGCTCGTACACGGCCGAGCAGGCGGGCGCGATGTACGACGCGCTCACCCGTACGGACTTCGCCAACCCGGCGGCCGCGGTGACCCTGGCCGGGTTCAGCGGCGGCGCGATCAACGCCGTCCCCGCCACGCGGACCGCTCTGGCGCATCGCGACGCCGCGTTCTGGACGCTGTTCGAGACCCAGTGGCAGGACCCGGCCGCCGACGCCGCCAACATCGGCTGGCTGCGCGACCTGTACGGCTCGGTGTGGGCGGCCACCGGCGGCTACCCGGTGCCCGGCGACCAGGCCGACGGCTGCTACATCAACAACCCCGACCCCGACATCACCGACCCCGCGTTCAACCGCTCGGGTGTGCCGTGGCAGACGCTGTACTACAAGGGCAACTACGCCAGGCTCCAGCAGGTCAAGGCGGCCTACGACCCCCGCAACGTCTTCCGGCACGCGCAGTCGGTCTCGCTGCCGTAGCGGCACCTGGCCAAGTGCCGCACCGTACTTGACTTTGTCAGCGCGGCGCCGCCGGGCCCGCTTCCCGGCGCGGATGCGCGCTCCTAGCGTCGGACACACCGAGTGACG
The DNA here is from genome assembly GCF_053603495.1 of Nonomuraea sp. NPDC004186. Classification (NCBI taxonomy): domain Bacteria; kingdom Bacillati; phylum Actinomycetota; class Actinomycetes; order Streptosporangiales; family Streptosporangiaceae; genus Nonomuraea; species Nonomuraea sp. NPDC004186. The sequence continues at coordinate 48,725 of NZ_JBSGFQ010000063.1, forward strand.
GAGGAGAACACCGTGATCCATCAACTCATCTTCGCCGCGCCCAAGCCCGGGATGACGGAGGAGGAGTTCCAGCAGTACTGGCTGAACGTGCACGCCGTCCGGTACGCGAGCAAGATCCCGCAGATCAGGAAATACCTGATCGACACCCGGATCCCGCTCCGGCCCGACGAGGGCGAGCCGCTGTGGAGCGGCGTCGCGGAGATCTGGCTGCGCGACGAGCGGGAGCAGCTCGAGTCGCTGCAGACGCCCGAGTTCCTGGAGGGCGCGCGGGCCGACGAGCCGCGCTGGGCGGCGTTCTGGCGCACGCTCGTGCTCGACACCGACGCGCACGAACTGGTGCCGGGGCCCGAGCTCGCCCCGCCGTCGGGCGTGAAGCTGATCGTGCTGGTCAAGCGGAAGGAAGGGCTGCCGCTGGCCGACTTCAGGAGCGCCGACCTCGGCCCGCACGCCGAACTGGTCGCGCAGGTGCCGGGGCTGCGCCGATACCTCCAGTGCCACGTCAGGGACGGCGCGTACGCCATCGGCGAGGCGGTGCTCGACGCCGCCCACCTCCTGTGGTTCGACGACAGGGACGCCATGGAGGCCGCGCTCGCCTCGCCCGAGTACGCCAAGGTCGTGGCCGACATGGAGACGCTGGTCGAGCCGAGGTACGTGCACCGGATGGCCGTCACCGAGCACTGGGTCATCGGGCCGGAGAGCCGCTGATGTCCGCCGGTGACCAGAAGAGGGAATACGACTACATCGTCGTGGGCGCCGGCGCGGCCGGGGCGGTCGTCGCCGCCAGGCTCGTCGAGCGGACCGAGGCACGCGTGCTCCTGCTGGAGTCCGGCGGCGACGCCGGCCTGGCGGCCATCCGCCAGACGGGCATCCCCGGCATGGCCTCGCTGTGGCAGGACCCCGCCGTCACCTGGCCGTACGTCACGGTCCCGCAGGCCGGGCTGGGCTGGCGGACGATCCCGCTGCCCCAGGGGAAGGTGCTGGGCGGCGGCAGCTCGGTCAACGCCATGCTGTACGTCCGGGGCAACCGCCGCGACTACGACGGCTGGGCCGCCCAGGGCAACGAGGGCTGGTCGTACGACGAGGTGCTGCCCTGCTTCAAACGGGCCGAGGACTACGAGGAGGGCGCCGGGCCGTACCACGGGGCGGACGGGCCGATGAAGGTGGCCCGCCTGTCGTCGATGTCGGAGGTGTCGCGCGCCTTCCTCCAGGCCGCCTCCGAGCTGGGCTTCCCCGGCGGGGAGGACTGGGACTACAACGGCGCCGCGCAGGAGGGCGCCTTCGCCTACCAGTCCACCAGGACGAAGGACAACCAGCGATCGAGCACGGCGTCCGCCTACCTCGACCCGCTGCGCGGCCATCCCCGCCTCACCGTCGAGACCGGCGCGACGGCGACCCGCGTGCTGCTGGACGGCACGACGGCCACGGGCGTGGAGTACCTGCGCGACGGCGCGCTCCACCGCGCCGGGGCGAGCGCCGAGGTGATCGTCTCCTGCGGCGCGCTCGCCACGCCCAAGCTGCTGATGCTCTCCGGGATCGGCCCGGCCGAGGCCCTGCGCGAGCACGGTCTCGCGGTCGCCGCCGACCTGCCCGGCGTGGGCGCCAACCTGCACGACCACCTCATCCTCGGTGTGGCCTACGCCGCGCGGTCGATCCTGCCGCTGCCCGAGCTGCTGGCGGAGGCGGGGCTGTTCCCACCGGACGACCCCGATCTCCAGATGCTGTTCGGCCCCGTGCAGTTCGTGGCCGACGAGTACCGCGTCGACGGGCCCGCCTTCACCTTCGCCCCCGTGCTCGCGCGGCCGCGCAGCAGGGGCAGGCTCGCCCTGCGGTCGGCGGACCCCGCCGACGCGCCCCTGGTCGACCCCCATTACCTCGAGGACCCGGCCGACCTGGCGGCGCTCGTGCGCGGGATCGAGCTGTCCAGGGAGCTGGCGCACAGCAGCTCGATGTGCTCGTTGCACGACCGCGAGAGCGCGCCCGGCCACGGCGCCGACCTGCCCGCCTACGTCCGCGCCACCGCGACCACCGTGTGGCATCCGGTGGGGACCTGCCGCATGGGTCGCGACCCGCTGGACGTGGTCGACGCGGCGCTGCGCGTGCACGGCGTCGAGCGGCTGCGCGTCGCCGACGCCTCGATCATGCCGTCCATCCCCGCGGGCAACACCGCCGCCGCCACCGTCATGATCGGGGAGCGCGCGGCCGACCTGCTCACATGAAGGAGCCGACCGTGCCAGACAGCTACAGGTACATCGTCATCGGCGCCGGCGCGGCCGGATCGGTGGTGGCCGCCCGGCTCAGCGAGGATCCCGACGCCTCCGTTCTCCTCCTCGAGGCGGGCGACGCACAGGTCACTGACGCGGTAACGACGCCGTGGCGGTGGAACGAGGTGCTGCTGACCGACCTGGACTGGGCGTACATGAGCGAGCCCCAGCCCGGTCTGGACGGCAACCGCGTCTACTCGGCCGCCGGCCGGGGCCTGGGCGGCACCTCGAACATCTACCACATGATGCACACCAGGGGCCGTCCCCAGGACTACGACGACTGGGCCTACCACGGGTGTCCCGGCTGGTCCTTCGACGACGTGCTGCCGTGGCTGCAGCGCCTGGAGGACCAGCGCGACGGGCACAACCCGCTGGCCGGCAAGGACGGTCCGATGACCGTGGCCGACGCGGGCGAGACGGGCAACCCGGTGTCGGAGACGTTCATCGAGGCCTGCGTCGAGCTCGGCCATCCGCGCCTGGACGACTTCAACGCGGGCCTGTTCGGCGCGGGCTGGCACCACGTGAACATCAAGGACGGCCGGCGCAGGGGCGCCCGCGAGTCGTACCTGGATCCCGCGCTCGACCGGCCCAACCTCACGGTGCTGACCGCGGCCCTCGCGGCACGGCTGCTGTTCGAGGGGACGCGCTGCGTCGGCGTGGAGTACCTGCGCGAGGGCCGCACGCACACGGCGCGGGCCGAGGCCGAGGTGGTGCTGTGCGCGGGCGCCATCCAGTCGCCCAAGCTGCTGCTGCTGTCGGGCCTGGGCCGGGCCGGCGACCTGGCCGAGCTCGGCATCCCGGTCGTGGCCGACCTGCCCGGGGTCGGGGCCAACTTCCACGACCACCCGCTGGTCATCGGGCCGATCGGCTACCTGGCCGAGCCGGGCGACGACCCGCGCGGCAACGTCACCGAGGTCGCGCTCTTCTGCGGGTCGCAGGACGGGCTGCCCGTCCCCGACCTGGAGGTCGCGCTGGTGCACCGCGCGCCGTTCGGCGAGAAGTTCTTCGCCAACGTCATCCGCCGCGTGCAGACCGGCCAGCCGGTCGCGCCGGTGCGGGAGCTGGTGGACCCGCACGTGATCCTCAGCCTGACCGGCCTGGTGTCGCCGGTCTCACGGGGATGGGTACGGCTGGCGGGCACCGACCCGACCGCCTACCCGCGGATCAACGCCAACTACTTCGGCGACCCGGTCGACCTGGAGCGCACGGTCACCGCCGTGGAGGTCGCCCGGGACATCTACCGCACCAAGGCGTTCACCGGCCGGTGGGGGCTGGCCGAGGTCGCCCCCGGGCCCGGCGTGACCACCCGCGAGGAACTGCGCGCCTGGGTGAAGGCCAACACCGGGTCGTACTACCATTTCGCCGGCTCCTGCCGGATGGGCACCGACGCCTCGGCCGTGGTCGACCCCCGGCTGCGGGTGCGCGGCGTGGAGGGGCTGCGCGTGGCCGACGCCTCCGTCATGCCCTCGCTGGTCAACGCGCATCCGCACACCACGGTCGTGATGATCGGCGAGCGCGCGGCCGACCTCGTCCGTACCTCTGGGTAGAAGTCCCACAGGTAGAAGTCTCATAAGTGGCAGCGAGAGTGCCAGCACAACCTCGTCCTGTCAGCCGGCCCGGAACATTTCAATAATTCGAGGAAAGGGGGATGTTCAATTTATAGGGGTTGGTCGCATGGCCATCTACTCGGATTTGCATTCGCGAGAGTTTTGGCTCTCTCCTTTCTGTGAGGACCTGTTCACGTCCTTCCTCCGCTCCGATCAGCGCCGATGGGGCGAGGTCTACGTCCACGGCCTGGTCTCCGTCCCGGGCCGCAAGTCGATCCGCCGGATCTCCAACCACGTCGTGGGGCGGCCCGTCGACCAGTGCCTCCAGCAGTTCATCAACCAGAGCCCCTGGGACTGGGCGCCCGTACGGCAGCGCCTGGCCCAGCTGCTCGTCGAGGCGATCCGCCCGAAGGCGTGGGTGCTGGAGGAGGTCGTCTTCCCGAAGAACGGGTCCAAGTCGGTGGGCGTGGCGCGGCAGTTCGCCAACTCCGCGGGCCGCCTCCTCAACTGCCAGATCGGCCTGGCGGTCGTGATGGTGGGAGAGGACGGCGGCTGCCCGGTCAACTGGCGGCTGCTGCTGCCCCGCTCGTGGGACGAGGACGACGGCCTGCGCAGCCGGGCCCGCGTACCGGCCCACGAGCACAGCCGGCCCCACTGGCGGCACCTGCTGCAGGCCGTCGACGAGATGGTGGTCGACTGGGGGCTGCCTCCGGCGCCCATCGTGGTGGACGGCAGGTCGATGCCCGGCGTGGAGCTCCTCCTCGCCGGGCTCGCCGAGCGCGGGCTGCCCTACCTCGTCCGCGTCTCCCCCGGCACGCTGCCGGCCGGCGGGTCCGGCCTGCCCGCCCGCCCGGTGCTGGAGCCGTTACGGCCCCGGCTGCAGGTGGTGCAGGGGCAGGCGGGCACGCGGCCCCTGTACCAACAGCAGGGGCAGGGCCACCGCTGGTACCCGCGCTCGGGGGCGCGGGCGATGTGGCTGACCGACCTGGGCCGCAACCGGGTGTCCGACCTGGCGGGACTGGTCGGGCTGCGCAACAGGGCGGCGTCCGTGCTCGCCTCGGTCGCCGCCGAGTCCGGCCTGCAGCACTTCGAGGGCCGCTCCTTCCAGGGCTGGCACCACCACGTCACGCTGGTGTCGGTGGCCCACGCGTACCGGCTGCTGGGCGGCCTGGACGGACGGGAATCGGAGGAACTGTGCCTGCGCCCGCATGGCTGACCGCCCGGCTCTCCGCGATCGAGCTGTTCGCCGGGCTGTCGGACGCGCAGCTCGACTGGCTCGCGTGCGCCGGGACCGTCAGGGAGCTCGGCGAGGGGCAGGCGCTGTTCGTCGAGGGTGCGCCGGCCGACGGCTTCTACATCCTGCTGGACGGCGAGATCGTGGTCTCGAAGCTGGTCGGCGGGCGGGAGCAGGTGCTCACCCGGCACCTCGGCGACGCGCTGGAGCACCAGTTCATCGGCGAGCTCCCGCTGCTCACCAGCGACGAGTACCTGGCCACCGCGCTGGCCGTGGGGCCGGCGCGGGTCGTGGCCTACGGCAAGGACGCGTTCTTCGACATGCTGGAGCGCTGCCCGCAGGTCTGCCGGGTGCTGCTGCCGGTGCTGGCCGGGCGCATCAACGCCATGGAGCGCCAGGCCGGGCGCAGCCGCATGCTGGAAGGGCTGGGCATGCTGGCGGCCGGCCTGGCCCACGAGCTGAACAACCCGGCGGCGGCCGCGCTGCGGGCCGCGCGGGAGCTGCGCGACCTCGCGCCCCGGCTGGCCGCCACCGCGGTCGAGTGGGGGCGCACGGGCGAGGAGACCGAGGTGCGGCTCGTCGTGGGGTTCCAGGACCGGGTGGGCTCCGGGGCCGCGCTGGACCCGCTGGCCGAGGCGGAGGCGGCCGACGACGTCGCCGACTGGCTCCGCGAACAGGGCCTCGGCCCCGACCGGGCCGTCGAGCTGGCCGACGACCTCGCCGAGCACGGTGTGGACCGCGCCGCGCTCGACGAGCTGGCCGCCGGGCTGCGGCCGGACGCGCTCGCCGCGGCGCTGGCGTACCTGGTGCCGGTGCTGCGCATCCGGACGCTCGCCGGCGACGCGGCCGAGGCCGCCGAGCGGGTGGTGGAGCTGGTACGGCGCACCTCGGCGTACACGAACCTGGACCGCGCGCCCCAGCGGGACGCCGACCTGCGCGAGGGCCTGGAGGCCACGCTGGCCCTCATGGCGCCCAAGCTGCGCAACATCCGCGTGCGCCGGGAGTACGGCGGCGTCCCCGACCTCCAGGCCTTCCCCAGCGAGCTCAACCAGGTCTGGACCAACCTCATCGACAACGCCGTGGACGCCATGGGCGGCGAGGGCGAGCTGACGATCAGCACCAGGCGGGAGGGCGACCACGCCGTGGTGGAGTTCCGCGACACGGGACACGGCATCCCCGCCGAGGCGCTGCCGAACGTGTTCCAGCCCTTCTTCACCACCAAGGATCTGGGCAAGGGGACCGGTCTCGGGCTCCACGTCAGCATGGACATCGTGGCGCAGCGGCACGGCGGCACGATGGAGGTCGACTCGCGGCCGGGCGACACGCGGTTCGTGGTGCGGCTGCCGCTGGCCCGGGTCCCCGAGTAGGGGTCAGCTCTCCGAGTGGTAGCGGTGGATCATCGACACCGCCATGGCGCCCTCGCCGACACCCGAGGCCAGCCGCTTGACGGAGTTGGCGCGCACGTCGCCGGCCGCGAACACGCCCGGCACGCTCGTCTCCAGCAGCAGCGGCTGCCTCGGCAGGTCCCAGCTGGCCAGCCCCGCCACCGGACCGAGGTCGGGGCCGGTCAGCAGGAAGCCGTGGGCGTCCCTGCGCACGAGGTCGTCCAGCCACTCGGTGCGCGGCCGGGCGCCGATGAACACGAAGACGTGCTCGGCCTCCCGCGTGGTCAGCTCGCCGCTGCGGGTGTCGCACAGCGTGATGCGCTCCAGCCGGTCCACGCCGCCGGTGGCGACCACGCGGGTGTTCGTCATGACCGTGATGTTGCCCGTCGCGGCGATCTCGTCCACCAGGTACGCGGACATGCCGCTGGCCAGGCTGTCCGCGCGCACCACCATGGTGACGTGGCAGGCGTGCCGGGAGAAGTGCAGCGCCGCCTGGCCGGCGGAGTTGGCGCCGCCCACGATCCACACCTGCCGCCCCACGCATGACTCGGTCTCCGTCAGGGCCGCGCCGTAGTAGATGCCGGCCCCCTCGAAGCGGGCCGCGTCCTCGGCGTCGAGACCGCGGTACGACAGGCCCGGCGACAGCAGCACGGTGGCCGCGGTGATCTCCTTGCCGTCGGACAGGTTCAGCACGCAGGCCCGGCCGGCCCGGCTCAGCCGCCTGGCCTCGACCGGGGCCAGCACGTCCACGCCGAACCTGCGGGCCTGCGCCATCGCGCGGTTGGTCAGATCGACGCCGGAGATGCCGGACGGGAAGCCGAGGTAGTTCTCGATCCGGCTGGAGGTGCCGGCCTGGCCGCCCGGGACGTACGCCTCGATGAGCAGCGTCGCCATCCCCTCGGACGAGGCGTAGACCGACGCGGCCAGCCCGGTCGGGCCGCCTCCGACGATCGCCACGTCGTAGTGCGGGTGGCTGAGCTCCGTCGCCAGGCCCAGGGCCGCCACCACCTCGCCGTGCCCGGGGCGGGCCATGCGGCGCCCGTCGGGCAGCACGACCTCGGGGACCTCCGGGGCGCCCGGCTCCGCCTCCTCGAACCTGAACGGCAGGCGGTAGCGGGTCAGCAGGTCGCGCAGCCGGTGCGTGGCGGGCGCGAACCGGTGGCCGACCAGGCGGATCCCCTGGTACGGGGGCTCGTGGGCGGACTCCCAGTCCGACAGCAGGTCGTCGAGCACGGGGTAGAGCCGCTCCTCCGGCGGCTCCCACGGCTTGACGAGATAGTGGTCCAGCCGCACCTCGTTGATCGCCGAGATGGCGACGCTCGTGTCGGCGTAGGCCGTCAGGAGGACGCGGCGGGCTGCAGGGAAGCGCCGGCCGGCCTCCACCAGGAACTCGATCCCGGTCATCTCGGGCATGCGCTGGTCGGAGAGGATCAGCGCGACCTCCTCACGGCGCTCGCGCAGCCGGTCGAGGATCCGCATGGCCTCCACCGGCGACCCCGACGCCACCACCCGGTAGCGCTCCTGGTAGGCGCGGGACAGATCGCGCCGCACCGCGCGGAGCACGTGATCGTCGTCGTCCACGGCCAGCAGAACCGGCCGCCGCTGCTCGGGCATCACGACCCCCAGAATCGGCTAAGGCCATTGTTCCGTCATTTTCCGGGCGGCCGCCCCCGGCACCTGACGAAGTGCCGGCGACTTTCACGGACTTGACGGAATAGGCGGGCCGGGCTTGTCCTGGAAAACCACATATTGTTTGAATCCACGCATGACGCGCACCATTCTTATTGTTCTCTCCGAGTACGGATATTGGGGAGAGGAACTCGTCGGCCCGCTGGCCGCCTTCGACCGGCAGGGCTACCGGAGCGTGTTCGCCACCCCCACCGGCAAGCGCGCGCGGGCACTGCCGCCCAGTCTCGACCCCGGGTACGTGGATCCGCCGCTGGGCCGCTCCGTGACCACGCCGGAGGTGGCCGTGGCCGCCAGGCAGCTCGACGAGTCGGACCGGCTGGACTCCCCGGTCAGCCTCGCCGAGTGGATCCCCGAACGCCCCTACAACAGCGAGGACGGATACCTCCGCAAGGTCGAGGCCTACTACCGGGAGCTCGGCCGGCTGGACCGGGACGTCGAGAAGTACGACGCCCTGGTCCTCGTGGGCGGCAGCGGCCCGATCGTGGACCTGGCCAACAACGGCCGGGTGCACGACCTGATCCTCTCCTTCGTCCGGGCGGACAAGCCGGTGCTCGCCGAGTGCTACGGCGTCGCCTGCCTGGCCTTCGCCCGCGACTGGGAGGACCGTGCGAGCATCCTGCGCGGCAAGCACGTGACGGGCCACTGCAAGGAGTACGACTACAAGGACGGCACGGGCTTCCTGGGAGTGGACTTCAACATGGGGCCGCCGCCGTACCCGCTGGAGTACATCCTGCGCGACGCCACCGCGCCCGACGGCCGCTACCACGGCAACGTGGGCAAGGAGACGTCGGTCATCGTGGACCACCCGTTCGTGACGGGCCGCTCGACCCCCGACTCGTACCTGTCCGGCGAGAAGCTGGTCGAGGTGCTCGAGTCCGGCCTGCGCCGTTACGGCTGGTGACCATGGCGACCCGTCCCGCCAAAGAGGCGATCTTCGAGCAGTTCGCGGCCGACGGCATCTCGGTGATGTTCGGCAACCCGGGGACCGTGGAGCAGGGGTTCCTGGACGTGCTGGAGGAGACGCCGGGCTTCCAGTACGTGCTGGCGCTGCAGGAGTCGGCGGCGCTCGGCATCGCCGACGGCTACGCCCGCGCCACCGGCGGGCCCGCGCTGGTCCAGCTGCACAGCGGGGTCGGCCTCGGCAACGGGGTCGGCCTGCTCTACCAGGCCAAGCGCGGCCACTCGCCGCTGGTGGTGATCGCCGGCGAGGCAGGGGTGCGGTACGAGGCCCTGGACGGCCAGATGGCGGTGGACCTGGTGGCGATGGCCCGGCCGGTGACCAAGTACGCGACCAGGGTGACCCACCCGGGCTCGGTACTGAGGGTGCTGCGGCGCGCGGTCAAGATCGCGATGACGCCGCCGCGCGGGCCCGTCTTCGTGGCACTGCCGATGGACGTGCTCGACGAGGACACCGACGAGCCCGCCGTGGCCAGCACGATCCCCAGCCGGGCGACGGTGCCCGTGCCTGAGGAGCTGGAGCGGGCCGCGGCGGTGCTGCGCGCCGCCCGGCGGCCCGTGGTGCTGGCCGGGGACGGGGTCTCGGTGTCCGGCGCGCAGGAGGAGCTGGCCAGGGTGGCGGAGGCGCTCGGCGCCCCGGTGTGGACGGTGAACTCCTCGGAGCTGACCATCGACACCACCCACCCGCTGCACCGGGGCGACCTCGGGCACATGTTCGGCGAGCACAGCGCCGCCGCGCTGGCCGGGGCCGACGCCGCGCTCGTCGTCGGGACGTACCTCTTCCCCGAGGTGTTCCCGCTGCTGACCAGCCCCTTCCCGGAGGCGGCGAAGATCGTCCACATCGACCTGGACGACTACGAGATCGCCAAGAACCTGCCGGCCGACGTCGCCCTCGTCGCCGATCCCAAGCCGACCCTGGCGGCGCTGGCCCGCCTGCTCGGCCCCGCCCGCCCCGAGTCCACCCTCGAGTCGGCCCGCGAGCCGGCCGAGGTGTACGGCGAGACCATGATGGACCTGTTCGCCGGCGAGCTGGCCGCCCGGGCCGGTGACAGGCTGGTGGTCTTCGACGAGGCGCTGACCTCCGCCCCCGCGCTGCTCAGGCGGCTCCCGCCGCGCCGGCCCGGCACCTACTTCCAGACCAGGGGCGGCTCGCTCGGCGTCGGCATCCCCGGCGCGATCGGGATCAAGCTGGCCCGCCCCGAGGACGAGGTGGTGGCCTTCACCGGCGACGGCGGCAGCATGTACACCATCCAGGCCCTCTGGACCGCCGTCCGGTACGGCGTGGCCGCCCGCTTCGTGATCTGCGACAACCGCCGTTACCAGCTGCTCGACGACAACCTCGAACAGTACTGGCGCGAGCGCGGCATCGCCGCGCACCCCCACCCCCAGGGCTTCGACCTGTCCCATCCCCAGATCGACTTCGTGAAGCTGGCCGCGAGCCTGGGTGTCCCCGGCGTCAAGGTGAGCAAGCCCGCCCAGGTGGAGGCGGCGGTCCAGCGGATGCTGGCGACGCCGGGGCCGTTCCTCGTCGATCTGATTACCACCTGAGAGGTACACCGTGCGTGAGAAGCGATTGGCCGGGCGCACCGTCGCGATCCTCATGGAGAGCGACTACGTCGAGCAGGAGCTCCACTACTACCAGCGGCGTTTCACCGAGGAGGGGGCGCGGGTCGAGTTCCTCACGCGGTTGTGGGGACAGGACTCGCTGACCTTCCACGGCCATGAGTTCAAGGAGCCGTTCACGGTGAGCGGCGACCTGGAGAGCGCCGACCTGAGCCGGATCGACGTGCTGATCGTGCCGTCCGGCATGGTCTCGGACCGGCTGCGCTACACCGAGGACGTCCACGAGCTCGCCCCCGCCGTACGGCTGCTGAAGGAGGCCTTCGACGACCACCGGATCGTCAAGGGCATCATCTGCCACGGCCTCTGGCTGGCGGCGCCCATCGCCGAGGCGGTCAAGGGCCGCCGCGTGACGTGTCACAACAACCTGGTCGGCGACGTGCGCAACATGGGCGCCGTCTACACCGACCAGGACGTCGTGGTGGACCGCGACCTGGTGACCGGCCGGACGGCCGAGCACTGCGCCGCCTTCGCCCGCATGATCATCGACCTGGTGGCCGCCGACCGCGGCTCCGAGACGGTCTACCGGCCCGACTTCACCTTCTCCGACCTGGTGGCCGGCTACGTCACCGGCTTCGAGCACGGCGAGATCAGCCTGCGCACCAACGACGGGCGGCCGGTGCGGGTGCGCCTGACCGGCACCACCTCCGCCGAGTTCGTGCGCAACCTCTCGGAGCCGTATCTCGACGCCTCGGCGCACCTGGAGCAGCTGCTCACCCCGGGCACCTACGTGTTCGTCAAGGGGATCTTCTACCACGAGAACGGCGCCTACACGATCGAGGCCAAGACGCTGATCTTCCTGGGCAGGCAGCCGGGCCAGTACGCCTTCGAGCAGCCCGACTGGTGGGTCAAGCAGATCCGCGAGCTGGGCAGGTTCTACCGCAAGGCGCAGTTCGGGGCCGACGGCCCGATCGACTACTCCGCCTACCGGACCATGCTGCGGCTGGGCGGCGAGAAGGCCGGCCAGGACGTGCAGGAGACCGACACGATCTCCCGGATGATCTACGGGATGTCCTCGGCCTACATGCTCACGGGCGAGGAGGACTTCCTGGAGGTGGCCGAGCAGGGCACCGCCTACCTGCGCGAGCACATGCGCTTCGTGGACCGCGACGAGGACGTCGTGTACTGGTACCACGGCATCGACGTGCGCGACGGGGTCGAGCGCAAGCTGTTCACCTCCGAGTTCGGCGACGACTACGACGCGATCCCGATGTACGAGCAGATCTACGCCCTGGCCGGCCCGACCCAGCTCTACCGGCTCACCGGGGACCCGCGCATCGCCTCCGACATCGACGGCACGCTGCGGCTGTTCAAGAAGTTCTTCCACGACCCCGAGCGGGGCGGCTACTACTCGCACATCGACCCGATCCTGCTCAGCCCGCACCACGAGTCGCTGGGCCCGAACCGGTCGAGGAAGAACTGGAACTCCGTCGGCGACCACGCCCCCGCCTACCTCATCAACCTGTTCCTGGCCACCGGCGACGAGCGGCACGCCGACATGCTCGAGGAGACGTTCGACCTCATCGCCAAGCACATGCCCAGGAAGGACAGCCCGTACGTCCAGGAGCGCTTCCACGCCGACTGGACGCCGGACACCACCTGGCACTGGCAGCAGGACCGGGCGGTCGTCGGGCACAACCTCAAGATCGCCTGGAACCTCATGCGGATGATGTCGATCCGGCCCAAGGACGGCTACCGGACGCTGGCGACCGAGATCGGCGAGAAGATGCCGGGCTTCGGCAGCGACCCGCAGCGCGGCGGCTGGTACGACGTGGTCGAGCGCAGGCTCGCCCCCGGCCAGCACGTCCACCGGTTCGTCTGGCACGACAGGAAGGCCTGGTGGCAGCAGGAGCAGGCGATCCTCGCCTACCAGATCCTGGCGGGGCTGGTGGGCGAGGAGGAGTTCACGCGCAGGGCGCGGGAGTCGGCCGCCTTCTACAGCGCCTTCTTCCTCGACCACGACGAGGGCGGGATCTACTTCAACGTGCTCGCCGACGGCCACCCGTACCTGCTCGGCAACGAGCGGTTCAAGGGCAGCCACTCGATGAGCATGTGCCACGCGGCCGAGCTGTGCTTCCTGGCGACCGTCTACCAGCGGCTGCTGATCGACAAGGAGCCGTTGACGCTGTGGTTCCGGCCGCGGCCCGACGGGTTCACCGACCGCGTCCTGCGGGTGGCGCCCGACGCGCTGCCGCCCGGCCGGGTCCGGCTGGAGTGGGTGGAGGTGGACGGCTCGCCGTACCAGCTCTTCGACGCCGCGGCGATGACGGTGAAGCTGCCCGACTCCGCCTCGCCGATGACGGTGCGCGCCCATCTCGCGCCCGTGGAGGAGTGACATGGCCATGCGACTGCGGAAAGAGCTGCGCGGCGGGGTGACCGTCATCAGCCTGGACGGCCAGCTGGACAGCGAGACCTCGCCCCAGGTCCAGCAGGACCTGCGGGCGCTCCTCCCCGAGGACGGGCTGGTGGTCCTGGACCTGTCCCGGACCCTGTACATGTCGAGCGCGGGGCTGCGGGTGCTCCTGCTGGTCTACCGGCAGGCCCAGCACGGCACGGTACGCCTCGCGCTGACGGGCCTGTCCCCCGACGTGCGCGCGATCATGGAGGCGACCGGCTTCCTCGGGTTCTTCACCGTGGTCGAGTCGGTGGAGCAGGGCGTGGAGGCGTTGACTGTATGACCATCCTGGAGCCGATCGACGCTTACCCCACGCAGCGGATCGCCGGATACCCCGTGCGCGCTGGGCGGTCGCTGCCGTTCGGCGCCACGCGGGTGCCCGGGGGCGTCAACTTCTCGGTCTACTCCAACCACGCCACCTCGGTGACGCTGGTGCTCTATCGGGAGGGCGAGCCCGAGCCGATGGCCGAGCTGCCCTTCCCGGAGACGTTCCGGGTGGGCAGCGTCTACGCGATGACCGTGTTCGGCCTCGACGTCGAGCGCCTGGAGTACGGCTATCGCGTGGACGGCCCCCGCCGGCCGTGGGAGGGCCACCGCTTCGACCCGGACCTCGTGCTCAGCGACCCGTACGCCAGGATGCTGACCGGTCACGGCCCCTACCGGCACAGGTCGCGGGTGACGCTCGACGACTTCGACTGGGAGGACGACCGCCCGCCGCACCTGCCGCACGAGGACCTGGTGATCTACGAGCTGCACGTGCGCGGTTTCACCAGGCACGACTCCTCCGGGGTCGCGGCGCCCGGCACGTACGCGGGGCTCGTGGAGAAGATCCCGTACCTGCTGGAGCTGGGGGTCAACTGCGTCGAGCTGATGCCGGTGTTCGAGTTCGACGAGACCGACAACGTGTTCACCGGCGTCAACTACTGGGGGTACAGCCCCATCGGGTTCTTCGCCCCCAAGGCGTCCTACGCGGCCACCGGCCGGGACCACATGCAGGTCGACGAGTTCAAGCACATGGTCAAGGAGCTGCACCGGGCGGGCATCGAGGTGCTGCTCGACGTGGTGTTCAACCACACCGCGGAGGGCGACGAGCGCGGCCCGGCGATCAGCTTCAAGGGACTGGACAACGCCACCTACTACATGCTCACCCCCGACGGGCATTACTACAACTTCAGCGGCACGGGCAACACGCTCAACTGCAACCATCCGGTGGTGCGCGGGTTCGTGCTGGACTGCCTGCGCTACTGGGCCGCCGAGTGCCATGTGGACGGCTTCAGGTTCGACCTGGCGGCGATCCTCGGGCGGGGGTCCGACGGCGAGCTGCTGCACAACCCGCCGCTGCTGGAGTCGCTGGCGTACGACCCGATCCTGCGCGACCGCAAGCTGATCGCGGAGGCGTGGGACGCCGCCGGGCTCTACCAGGTGGGCAGCTTCCCCCACTACAGCCGCTGGTCGGAGTGGAACGGCCGCTACCGCGACACGGTGCGCAGGTACGTCAAGGGCGATATCGGCGTCACCGGGGAGCTGGCCACCCGCATGGTCGGCTCGCCCGACATGTACAGCCGGAGGGGCGCCGCGGCCACGGTCAACTTCGTCACCTCACACGACGGGTTCACGCTGCGGGACCTGGTCTCGTACGACCACAAGCACAACGAGGGCAACGGCGAGGGCAACAGGGACGGCGACGACGCCAACAACTCCTGGAACTGCGGGCACGAGGGTGTGACCGACGACCCGGCGGTGCTGGCGCTCCGCGCCCGGCAGCAGCGCAACGCGCTGCTGCTCCTGCTGGCCAGCCGGGGCGTGCCGATGCTGCTGGCCGGCGACGAGCTCGGCCGCACGCAGCTCGGCAACAACAACGCCTACTGCCACGACGGGCCGGTCACGTGGCTCGACTGGGGGCTGCGGGAGGAGAACGCCGACCTGTTCCGCTTCACGCGGCACGCCATCGCCTTCCGGCGGGCGCACCCGGTGCTGAGGGGCGGCTCTCCCGGATCGGTCCACTGGCACGGCGTGAGCGCCTGGTCACCGGACTGGTCGGCGCACTCGCGGGTGCTGGCCGCGCTGTTCGACGGGGGCGGGAACGACTGCGTCTACGTCGCCGCCAACTCCCACTGGGAGTCGCACACGCTCGAACTGCCGCCCGCGCCGCGCGGGCAGGCCTGGCACCTGTTCGCCGACACCGCCGCCGCCCCGCCGATGGACGCCTTCGAGCCGGGCTCGGAACCGCCGCTGGCCAACCAGTCACAGTTGTCCATCGGCCCCAGAAGCGTCGCGATCTTGGTCACGCATTAGCGAAGGGAACCATGTCATGTCCTTCAGGATGAAGATGAGCGTGGAGGGTGACACCGCCACGATCCGGCTGGCCGGCGAGCTCGACGGCAGCTCCGCCCCCGAGCTCAACGAACTGGTGTCGCAGGCCGTGGGGCGGCAGGTGGGCAAGCTGGTGCTGCTCCTCGACGAGCTGACGTACATGTCGTCGGCGGGGGTGCGCTGCCTGGTGTTCGCGCACCAGAAGCTGCCGCGCGGCTCGGAGATCACCTTGGTGGGGACCAATCCGGAGGTGGCCGAGACGATCCGGCTCACCGGCTTCGACCGCAGCATCGTGATGCAGTGATGCTCGCCTGCCGGCTCAAGATCGATGTCCAGCACGTGTCCCTGCCGGGTGTGGTGGCCGATTTCATCGAGGCGCTGGCAGACGGGGCGGGGCTGACCTCCCGCCAGGCGTACTGGCTGCGCCTGGCGACGGACGAGATCACCACCAACATCGCCCAGCACGGCTACCGGGGCGGGGCCGGCGTCGTGGAGCTGTCCGGGGAGATCGAGGACGACCGGCTGCAGGTGAGCATCGAGGACGACGCTCCGCCGTTCGATCCCGCCGGATACGATCCCGCGCCTCGGCTGGCGCTGCCGCCCGCGCTGCGCGAGGAAGGCGGCTACGGGCTGCTCCTCGCCATGGGCAAGGTGGACGAGTTCCGCTACGAGTACGTCGGCGGACGCAACCGCAACACCCTGATCATGCGACTGCTTGGAGGCGCGAATGCCGACGGCTCTGGTGGTTGCCGAGCCCGCTAACCCCACGTCCACCGCGGTGCTCGAACTCGACGGGGCACTGCGCGAAGAGGGCTTCGACGTCCAGCTCGCCGTCCCGGACGACCTGGTCCTGCGCCACCCGCACCCCGATCTGCTGCTGATCTCGGCGGCGCTGGGGCTGCAGCGGATGGCGCTGGTCAGCCAGCGGTTCCTGGTCGACGGGCGGATGCCCACGATCGTGGCCTTCCCCGACGACGACATCGCCGCGCTGGAGGAGTGTGTGCGGGGCGGGTTCGACTACGTGACCCGCCCGTTCCTGCCCGGCCTGCTGCGCAGCAGGGCGAACTCCTGCTGGGAGCGCTATCAGCTCAGCACCACGGTGGAGGAGATGGCGGCGCTGGCCAGCCTGCGGGAGTACGAGCGCGAGCTGCGCATCGCCCGCGACATCCAGGCCGGGTTCCTGCCGGAGTCACTGCCGAGGCTGGACGGATGGGAGATCGCCGCCAGCTTCCGGCCGGCCCGGCAGGTGGCCGGCGACTTCTACGACGTGTTCACCCTCGTCAACGGGCGCAGGCTGGCGCTGGTGGTGGCCGACGTGTGCGACAAGGGCGTGGGGGCGGCGCTGTTCATGGCGCTGATCAGAACGCTGCTCCGGCACACGGCCGAGCACACCGGGTTCGTCCAGGACGTCAGCGACGACGCCGCCCTGGCTCTGGACGGCTCGCCGGGAGAGTCCGCGCTGCCCCTGCTGTCGCTGGGGGCGGGGCCGCTGATCCAGGCGGTGGTCGGGACCAACCGGTACATGGCCCGCAATCACATCAAGCAGGCGTATTTCGCGACGATGTTCTTCGGGGTGCTGGACCCGTACTCCGGGGACCTGGTCTACATCAACGGCGGGCACAATCCGCCCGTCGTGGTGCGGGCCGACGGCCGCCAGACGATGCTGCCGCCGACGGGGCCCGCGGTCGGGATCCTGGCCGACAGCTCCTACACCCTGGGTCACGTGCAGCTGGGGCCCGGCGACGCGCTGTTCGCCTACACCGACGGGGTGGTCGAGGCCAGGAACTCCGCCCACGGCCTGTTCGGCACCCCCCGCCTCCAGGAGGTGCTGGGCGGGGCCGGGGGGCACGCCTCCGGTCTGCTCGCGGCGGTCGACACCTCGGTGCGCACGTTCGTGGGAGCCGCCGAGCAGTCCGACGACATCACCACTCTGGCGCTGAGCAGGAACCCCTCCTGAGGGGACAGGCCCGGACCACGGCCGCGGCACGTGGTCCGGGCCTCTCATGCGGCGACCATCGACATGGCGACGGCGACGTCCCAGCCGGAGGCGGGCTCCCCGCCGTGGAAGCCCTCCGCCAGGAGCGTCGCCTCATCCGCCCGCCCGGCCAGCAGCAGCGCGTCGATCAGGTACGCCGTCAGATGCGCCGCCAGCCAGGGCGGCCCCGCCTCCGTTCCTCCGGCGGTGAGCGCGAGCGCGCGCCGCAGGTGGAAGACCGCCTCCTCGGGCCGGGTCCGCAGGCGGGCCATGGCCTGCGCCGCGTGGACGAACAGGGCGGTCTCCCTGTCGGTACGCGTGATCGTGCCGACGTCGTCGGCGGAGCGGCCGTTCAACGCCATGATCCAGGCCCGGTAGGCGAGCAGCAGCGGCCGCTGCGCCGGCCCGGCGGCCACCGCCGCGCGCAGCAGGAACTCGGCGGCGGCCTCCGGCCGGCCCTGCCCGCAGGCCAGGTTGACCGCTCGGGCGAGCGCCAGATGCGGCGTGCTCTCCACCATCCCCTCGGGCAGCGAGTCCAGGAACGACGTGCTGTCGCGCCCCCTGCCGCGCAGCAGCAGCAGGTGCGCCAGCGGCACCGAGACGGTGTGCCCCTCGCCGCACCACGCCGCCGCCTTGCACAGCTCGAAGGCCCGGTCGAAGGCCAGCGCCGCCCACGCGTCCCAGGTGGCCTTCACCAGGTGCGGGGTGGCCGCGGACGGATCCATCGGCGGCAGCCACTCGGTGGCGCACTGGAACTCCCACCCGGCGGCGCCCCGGGTCAGGCGTTCGGTGAGCCGGCGCCCGACCAGGAAGTCGTGCAGCAGGCGGGGGTTGCCGCCGGTCGCCGAGTGCAGGGCGCCGGCGGTGGCCTGCCGTACGTGGCCGCCGGCCAGCTCGGCCAGCAGGGCGGCCACCTCCTCGACCGCGAGCGGCGGCACGTCGACCGTGTACGCGCCCGGCTCGAAGCGCAGGCAGTCCACCGGATCGGGGCGCCGCGCCGCGGGCCCGGACAGCGTCGTGACCAGCACCCTGGCCCCCGGGCTCCCGCCCGCGGCCGTGCGCAGCGCCCTCAGGCTCTCGTCATCGCTCACCTGCGCGTCGTCCATGACGAGCAGCAGCGGACGGCCCCCGGCGGCCGCCTCGACGCGGGCGGCGACCTCACCGGGACCGTCCGCGGCACGCAGCCGGACGATGTCGTAACGCGCCGCCTCGGACGATTCGAGCACGCGCTCCACCAGCCGGCTGCGGCCCGAGCCCGGCTCTCCGGCCAGGACAATCGGGCCTGCTCCGGCGGCCCCGAGGGCTGACCGAATCGCGGCGATCTGCTCGCTCCGGTCGATGAAATGCCACTTCATCTGGTTAATCCCCTCAATTGAATGGATTAAATTCATGCTTTGGGAACAATGCCGTAACGTCAATGCCGAAATGACGCAATCGGGCTAGAGGTGACAAATATTCCATGAGGCTTCTAGACTCAGCCTTGCGATCCTGATCTGCTGACGCGGTGGAGGCACTCACGGGGGGTTCTGTGTCAGGCGACGGCTGGAGCCGGCAGGAGCTCGCGCGATTCCTGCGCAGCAGGCGCGCACGGGTCACGCCGGGGCAGGTGGGCTTCCCCGAAGGGGGGCGCAGGACGAAGGGGCTGCGGCGGGAGGAGGTGGCGGTGCTCGCCGGCCTCAGCCCGACCTGGTACACGTACCTCGAGCAGGGGCGTGACATCAGGCCCTCCATCCAGGTGCTCGACAGCCTGGCCCGGGTGCTCGACCTCAGCGAGGACGAGCGCCGCTACATGCACACGCTGGTGCACGGCCAGGTCACCAACCCGCAGCCGCTCGAGGGGCAGACGTGGTCGGGCGACGTGATGGGCCCGCTGGTGAGCCTCATGAGCGCCAGCGCCTATCCGGTCTACGCCACCGACATCCACTGCGACCTGACCGCCTGGAACGACGCCGCCGCCGAGTGGTACGACGACTGGGGCAGCTACACGCCCGAGCACCGCAACATGCTGCGCTGGCTGCTGGTCTCGCCCACGGCGAAGGAGCGGCTGCCCGACTGGGAGCGCGTCACCTGCGACGTCATCGCCCGGTGGCGCTCCGAGCTGGCCAGGTGGCCGCACGACGAGCGGCTGACCGCGAAGATCGCCGAGTTCTCCCAGCTGAGCCCGCTGTTCGCCGGCCTGTGGCGCAAGCACGAGGTGCAGGAGCACCGCAGCCTCACGCGCCGGTTCCGGCATCCTCGGCTGGGCCTGCAGACCCTGCGCATGGCGCTGATGATCACCCCGGACGAGCCGCTGGTCGGGCTCGTGATCCATTTTCCGATGCACGCGGGCGAATAACGCGGTTTTCACCGCCCCGGTATTTCGTCATCTGTTAATTGACACCTACGTGGGCGAGCCGGACCTTAGGTGATGTCGTTCGGCCAACCAACAAGGGCGCCCGGGCATCGTCGAATTCACGATGACCCGGGCGAGAACGGGAACGGGGCCCCATGTACAACAACAGCGGGCGAGATCCCATCGCCATCGTCGGCGCCGCCTGCCGGCTGCCCGGTGCGCAGAGCCCGGCCGACCTCTGGCAGATCGTCAGCGGGGGCCGGGACATGATCGGCGTGATCCCTCCGGAAAGATTCGACATCGAAACGACCTCCGGCCGCCGCCGGCCCGATGTGCTGCGGGGCGCGGGCGGCTACCTGGACGACATCACCGGGTTCGACGCGCGCTTCTTCGGCGTCACGCCGTTCGAGGCCCTGCGGATGGACCCGCAGCAGCGGTTGCTGATGGAGGTCACCTGGGAGGCGCTCGACGACGCGGGCATCCCGGCCGAGAGCCTGGCCGGGAGCGACACCGGCGTCTACACGAGCCTGCTGTCCTCGGGGTACTGGGACCTGCTGCGCCGCTCGGGCATGTACGACATGCACGCCGCGCTCGGGGCGGCCGTCAGCGGCATCTTCCCCGGCCGCGTCTCCACCCAGCTCGACCTGCGCGGTCCCAGCATGGGCGTGGAGGCGGCCTGCGCGACGTCGCTGCTGGCGGTGCACATGGCCTGCCGGGCGCTGTGGTCGGGCGAGATCGACCTGGCCATCGTCGGCGGCGCGAACCTGCAGATCGTGCCGGACCTGTATTTCGCGCTCGCGGACGCCGGCGTGCTGTCCAGCTCGGGCCGGTGCAAGTTCGGCGACGTGTCAGGGGACGGGTACGTGCGCAGCGAGGGCGTGGTGGCCCTGATACTCAAGCCGCTCTCGCGGGCCCTCGCGGACGGGGAGCACCCGTACGCGACGATCCTGGGCAGCGCCGCCACCCACGACGGCCGCACCGGCGGCTCACTCGTCTCCCCCGGGCTGGAGGGGCACGAGACGATGCTGCGCAAGGCCTATCTCGACGCCGGGGTCTCCCCCGGCGAGGTCGACTACGTCGAGGCCCACGGGCCCGGCACCCCCGCCGGCGATCCGACCGAGCTGGCCGCGCTGGACCTGGTCATGCGGGAGGGCCGGGACCCTGAGCGGCGCTGCCTGGTCGGCTCGCTCAAGTCCAACATCGGCCACACCGAGTTCACCTCGGGGATGGCGGGGCTGCTCAAGACGGCCCTGGCGCTGCGGCACCGGACCATACCCGCGACGCTGCACGTGGTGGAGCCGCACGCCGTCCTGCGGCAGCCGACCGCGGCCGTCGAGCTCGCGCTGCTCACCCAGGACTGGCCGGACCGGGGGACGCCGGGCCTGGCGGGCGTCAACTCCTTCGGCATGTCGGGGACCAACGTCCACCTCGTGCTCTCCGAGGCGCCGCAGGCGGCGCGTCCCCGGCTCGGCCAGGGCCGGCCCAGCTACGTCCTGCCCCTGTCGGCGCGGGATCCGAGGGCGCTCGACGAGCTCGCCGGCGCGTACGCCGAGATGCTCGACACGGTGGCAGACGGGACGGGGGCCGAGGGCGCGGGACCCGGCCTCCACGACGTGTGCTTCAGCGCGGGCGCCCGGCGCTCGCACCACGAGTACCGGCTGGCCGCGGTCGGCGACGACGCGCGCTCGCTGGCCGCGTCCCTGCGGGAGTTCCGCGCGAACGGGCGGGGTGACGGGCGGTCGGTGCACGCCGGCGAGCGCCGCGCGGCCCGGCGGCCGAAGGTGGTGTTCGTCTTCCCCGGCCAGGGCGGCCAGTGGGCGGGCATGGGCAGGCAGCTGCTGGCCGCCGAGCCGGCCTTCGCCCAGCGCCTGCACGAGTGCGCGCGGGCGGTGGCCGCCGAGCTCGGCTGGTCCCCCGTGGAGGTGCTGCTGCGCGGGGAGCGGCTGTCGCGCGTGGACGAGGTGCAGCCGACCCTGTGGGCGATGCAGGTGGCGCTGGCCGGCGTGTGGCGCGAGTGGGGCGTCGAGCCCGACCTGCTCATCGGCCACAGCATGGGCGAGATCGCCGCGGCGGTCACCGCGGGCGCGCTGAGCGTGGCCGACGGCGCGGCCGTGGTCGCCAGGAGGAGCCGGCTGCTGCGCGAGCTGCGCACGCCCGGCGCCATGTGGGCCGTGGCGCTCGGCGCGGAGGCGGCCCAGGAGGCGATCGGGGAGCACTCCGGCCAGGTGAGCGTGGGGGTGGTCAACAGCCGTCACTCCACGGTCCTGTCCGGCGACCCCGCGAGGCTGGAGCGGATCGTCGCGCCGCTGCGCCGCGACGGCGTCTTCTGCCGCCAGGTGGACGTGGACTACGCCTCGCACGCGCCGCAGGTGGAGCCGGTGCGCGAGGCGCTGCTGGAGGCGCTGTCGAGCGTCAAGCCCGGCCCCTGCGCCGTGCCCATCCACTCCAGCGCCCGGGACCGGGTCGTCGACGGCACGGAGCTGGACGCCGGTTACTGGTTCGAGAACCTGCGGCTGCCCGTGCGCTTCGCCGCCGCCTGCCAGGCCGCGCTCGCCGACGCCCGGCCCACCGTGTTCATCGAGATGAGCCCGCATCCGGTGCTGCAGACGGCGCTGGAGGAGGAGGTCGAGGCGGCGGGCGCGACCGCGAGCGTGGTGCCCTGCCTGCGGAGGGACGTGCCGGACGCGGCGGCCCTCAGCGCGGCGCTCGGCCAGGCGTACGTGCTGGGCTGCCGTCCCCGCTGGGACCGCGTCCACCCCGAGGGCGAGTACGTCCGGCTGCCCGGCTACCCCTGGCAGCGGCGGCGGTTCTGGCCCGGCTCGGCCACCTCCCCCATTCCTCCCGAGCCCGCCAGCGAACCGGCCCGCGAACCCGCGCCGGCCGGGCGCCCGGATCTGGCGGCCCTCTCGGAGACGGAGTTGACCGCCGTGGTGACCGACCTGGCGTCCCAGGTTCTCGCGGTGCCCGGACACGAGATCGGGATGGACGTGCCGCTCACCCTGCTGGGGCTGGACTCCGTGCTGGCGACCAGGTTCCGCGAGCGGGTGCGGCGCGAGCTGGGCGTGGATGTGCCGGTCCGCAGCCTGCTCGGCCCGGGCACGCTGCTCGACCTCACCACCGAATTACGCTCGGCGGCCACCGTGTGAGGCGCGGCCGCCGCTGTCGAGACGGGGCTCCGGGTCGTCCGGAGCCTCGTCTCCGCTCTTTTGAAGGTGGCATTCCGACTGCTAGCACTAACTAATTCTTGGGCATTCCAGTCAAGAGCCGGAAGGATACGGGCATGGTGACGACAGCCGTGTTGGGAACGCTGGCCGGCGCCGCGCTCGTGGCGGCGGTGTGGCTGAGCGTCGTGCTGACCGTGTTCACCCCCCGGGGCAGGCCGACCCGGCTGGTCCGCGGCGTCCTGCGGGCCTTCGCCGGCCCCATGCTCGCGATGGCCGGCCGGGTCCCGCCCGTCCTGCGGGAGCCGCTGCTCGACCTGTGCGGGCCGCTGGCCGTCGTCACGGTGGCCGCGATCTGGCTCGGCGTGTCCTCGGCGGGGTTCGCGCTGCTGGAGGGCACGCCGCTGCGCGAGGCCGAGTGGGCGTCCAGGCTGCTGATGGTGGCGGCCATCACGACGTACCTGGGGCATTTCCTGGCCGCCTACTCCCGGCGGGAACGGCTGGTGGCCAGGCTGGCCGGCAGCGTGTGCAACCCGCGCGACGCCGACACCATGCTCGCGTCCTACCTCAAGACCGGCTCGCGCGACCACCTCGACACCATGTTCGCCGAGTGGACGGTGTGGATGGCCGAGGTGGAGCACTCCCACCTCGCCCACCCGGCGCTCACGTTCCGCCGCCCCGCGGGCGACCTCGACTGGCTCAAGGCCGCGGTCATCGTCCTGGACGTGGCCGCACTCATCGAGGCGCTCGCGCCGAGCTGGGCTCCGGCGCACACGAAGGCCCTGCTCGCGACGGGGACGCGCTGCATGCACCGGCTGACCCACGGGCTGTGCATCACGCTGCCGCCCATCCCGGTCAGCCTGCAGGGGCGGGAGGAGCGCAACTTCTCCGACACGCTGCTGCTGGCCCACGAGGCGGGGCTGCCGGCCGAGCGCGACCCGATGGAGGCGTGGACCGTCTTCCAGGACCTGCGCACCGGGTACGCGCCGCACGCCTACGCCATCGAGACCCGGCTCCGTTACGACCGGGTCGAGGAGCCCGACGACGTCGGCGACTGACGCCCGCCGGAGTGCCCGGCCCCGGTCACGGTCTGTCCCGGATAGGCGATGACGCCGCTGAGACCGGCGCCCTCGGCGACGCGTACCTCGTGGCCGAGCGCGGTGAAGCCGTCGATGACGGCCGGGCGCTCCAGCGACGAGTCCACCCTCGCCATCACGCCCACGTACGCGTCGCTGAGCCGCGCGCCCGGCCCGATGATCGCGCCGTCCAGGCAGGCCACCCGTTCCAGGCGGCACCACGGGTGCAGGTCCGCCTCGTCTCCGACGTAGGAATCGCGCAGCACGACGCCGGGGCCGATCTCGACGTCCCGGCCGATCCACGCGCCGGGCCCCACGTGGACGAGCCCGGCGGCCAGCTTCTCCGCCAGCGTCAGCCCGCTGACCTCGTCGCGGCGCGCCAGCGAGGAGGGGTGGATCACGGGCCCGTCCGGCAGCCGCAGGCTCGGGTAGCCGCCGGCCAGGGCCTCGGCCATGGTGAGCAGGTAGTCGCGGGGGTTGCCCAGGTCGCCCACCTTGGCCAGGGGCGAGCACATGACCCGGTGGCCGCGCGACACCAGCCACGGCAGCAGGTCACCGCCCCAGTCGAGCCCCCGCCCGGCCAGCGCCGCCAGCTCGTCGGTGGCGCCCAGAGCGCGCAGCCTGGCGCAGTCCACCAGGTAGAGCCCGGCGTTGATGGGCACCCTGTCCAGGTCGGCGGTCACCGCCGCGATGGTCTCCAGGGG
Organism: Nonomuraea sp. NPDC004186; assembly: GCF_053603495.1. NCBI lineage: Bacteria > Bacillati > Actinomycetota > Actinomycetes > Streptosporangiales > Streptosporangiaceae > Nonomuraea > Nonomuraea sp. NPDC004186. The sequence goes on from NZ_JBSGFQ010000063.1 coordinate 73,374, forward strand.
CGGCTTCTCGATGAACCGCTGGATCCGGCCGGCGCCGTCCGCGAGCACCAGCCCGTACGTGCCCGCCACCTCCGCCGCCGTCCGATGGACCAGGCCGACGGTCACCACCGCCCCGCTCGCCAGGTGGTCGCGCACCAGCGCCGCCAGGTCGAACTCGAACAGCGAGTCGGTCGGCAGCACCAGGGCGTGGCCGAGCAGGCCGTGCTCCTCGATCACGCTGAGCGTCGCCTGCCCGGAGCCGGTGTTGAACCGGTCCGTACGCGGCCGCGAATAGCGCACCGAGACCCCGAGCCGCTCGCCGTACCCCAGCGCCTCCTTGACCTGATAACGATTCTCCCGGCCGTTGGCCGCCACGTGGAAACTCGTTATCCCCTGGTCGCGGAGGCCCGCGACGAGCCATTCGATGACCGGCCGCCCGAGAAAAGGGACGGCGGCCTTGCTCCTTATGTGACCGGAACCTTCGAGGGTGAGCGGGCGGGCGCGGAGGCCGCGGCCGCCGGCCAGTGCGATGGCGGCAATAGAAGGCATGGCAACCTCCAAGGACAACGGGCGGTGACTTATTCGTACCATTCGCTCCGGGAATATGGCCCGTTTCGGCCGCCGAACGCCGGGATTTCGTCAGGTCCGCCTCTGACAAAAGCATCGTGGTTTCCGTTAAGTCAGGGTGCCGCCGGCGCGGGCCGGATATTTATCGTGGGCCTCCCTGACGTGTCTCGCCGAGGAGGAGACCGTGCGCGCAGCCGTCATCACGCAACTCAACTCCCCATGGGAGTTCCAGGACCTCGCCGATCCCGAGCCCGGGCCCGGCCAGGTCGTCGTACGCATCCAGGCGTGCGGCATGTGCTTCAGCGACGTACTGGTCCACCGCGGCCACTGGCCGGTGCGGCTGCCGATCGTGCCGGGGCACGAGCCGGTGGGCGAGGTGGTGGCGCTCGGCCCCGGCGCCACCACCCTGCGGGTGGGCGACCGGGTCGGCGTCTCGTGGATGCAGCGCGGCGAGGGGCGCTGTATCCAGTGCCAGAGCTGGCATCCGGTGGCCTGTGAGCACACCACGACCTGGATGGACATGGGCGGCGGCTACGCCGACCTGATGGTGGCCTGGGAGTCGGGGTGCACGCTGCTGCCCGACGGCCTGGACTACACCGACGCGGCGGTGGCCTTCTGCGCCGGCTTCACCTCGATGAGCGGCCTGCGCAACGCCGACCCCCGGCCGGGCGAGCGCGTCTGCGTGCTGGGCGTCGGCGGGCTCGGGCACATGGCGGTGCAGCTGGCCGCCGCCATCGGCCTGGAGACGGTCGTGCTCACCACCTCGCCCGACAAGGCGGAGTACGCCAAGGAACTGGGCGCGGCGGAGGGCGTCGTGGTCGGCGACGACCCCGGCAAGGCGCTGGCCGACGCCGGCGGCGCCGACATCATCCTGGCCACCACCACCTCGGCGGACCTGGTCGCCCGCGTGCTGTCCGGCCTGCGCTACGGCGGGCGGCTGGTCACGATGGGCGTCACCGGCCCGCTGAAGATCGACGACATGATGACGCTGCTGTTCAAGCAGTGCTCCATCAAGGGCAGCACCCACAACAACCGCTCCGACCTGGTCGAGGTGCTCACGCTGATGGCCGCGGGCAAGGTCAGGCCGCGCGTGGAGACCTACCCGTTCGCCGAGGTCAACGAGGTGCTCAAGCGGGTGGAGGCAGGCCAGGTGCGCTACCGCGCCGTACTCACCCCCAACTGAGGAGGATCCCCGCATGTCCGAGCCCCCGATCGTCATAGCGAACCGGGAGCACCTGTGGTGGCTGCTCAACGAGGCCTCACAGCTGGAACACATGATCTTGAGCCAGTACCTCTTCGCCGAGGCCAGCCTCAAGAACGGGACGGCGGACGGCCTGACGGCCGAGCAGGCGGACGCGGTCGCCCGCTGGCGCGGGGTCCTGCACTCCATCGCGGTCGAGGAGATGCTCCACCTGGCGCTGGTGTCCAACCTGCTGGCCGCCATCGGCGCGGCGCCGACCTTCACCCGCCCGAACTTCCCGCAGCGCTCGGGATACTTCCCGTCGGGCATCCAGCTCGATCTGCTGCCCTTCGGCGAGCAGGCGTTGCGCCACTTCCTGTACCTGGAGCGCCCCGAGGGCATGCAGTTGCAGGACGCCGAGGAGTTCGAGCCGGTGCCGCCCAGCCGCGTCCGGCTCGACCCCGCCGACCTCATGCCCAGGGGCCAGGAGTACGCGACGATCGGCCACCTGTACCGCGGGATCGAGGAAGGGCTGCGGGCGCTCTGCGCGGAGCTCGGGGAGCGCGCCGTGTTCGTCGGGTCCCCGCGCGCCCAGGCCACGCCGGAGCTGTTCCGCTGGCCCCAGCTCGTCGCGGTCACGGACCTGAAGTCCGCGTTCACCGCGATCGATCTCATCATCGAGCAGGGCGAGGGCGCGCGTGGCGACTGGCAGCAGGCCCACTACGGGCGCTTCCTCGCGGTGTGGCGGGAGTACGAGGAGCTGCGCGCGCTCGATCCGGGCTTCGACCCGGCGCGACCGGCGCTCGCCGCCTACCTCAAGCAGCCCTACGACATCGTGGAGCCCCAGCCGCTCATCACCGACCCCGGCACCCGCCGCACGGCCGAGCTGGCGGCGGTGGCCTACGAGCTGGTGCTGCACCTGCTGACCAGGTTCTTCACGCACACCGACGAGAGCGAGGAGCAGCTGGGCCTGCTCGTCGGCACGTCGATCAGCATGATGGCCGAGGTGCTGCGGCCGCTGTCCACCGCCATGACCACCATGCCCGTCGGCCCAGAGCACCCCGGCCGCACGGCGGGCTTCGCGTTCGAGATGTACTACGCCATGAGCAACTTCGTGCCCTGGCGCGAACCCTCCTGGGCGCTGCTGCACGAGCGCATGAGAGTGCTCGTGGAGCGCTGCAGGGCCGCCGAGAAGGCCGGCGGGCCGGCGTCCGCGGCCGCCGCGGCGGCCGGCGTCCGGGCGGCCGAACTGGCCGAGCGGGTGCGCGCGCACGTGCCGCCGGCACTGCTCCCGTCGTAGGACTTCACGAATTACCTCGCGCCGCCCGGCCGACTTGCCAATGTACGACCCGGCTCTTTGACGTCGGCCGGGCCGCCGGAAAAAGAATTGACTCATGCGAGGTGTGATGGAAACCAGCGCCGAATTCACGGTCGCCGAACTCTCCGGCCGATGGCGCAGCCCGGTCGCCGCCGAAGTATTCCCGGGAATATTCGGGGTGGACGACTTCTGGCTGCACAGTCCTTTCTGGGCCATTCATTTCAATGCCTACAAGGACCCCGGCTGCGACAGCCGGCTCTTCGAGCTCATCATCACGGGCATGTTCGAGCTCCTCGGTCCCAGCGAACAAACGCCCGGCGCGCGCGACGCCGATTTCTCCCGGACCAAGGTCTGCCTGCGCCTGTTCGACACCGGGCTCGTCGCCGGCGCCGACGAGGTGAAGGCGGGCGACGGCAACTGGCAGCCCGGCGAGTGGCAGGACGTCTCTCACGGCGGCTGCTCGATCCTGGACCTGCCGGGGGTGGACGAGTGCCCGCGGGAGTACGACCTGCTCGGCCTGGCCCGCTCGCACGGCCGGGACGAGGATCGGCTCTACTTCGGCCAGCGCCACCACGACGAGCTCGGCTCGATCTGGACCCGCCGGGCCCCCGGTCTGCTCGACTACTACGTGGTCCGCGTGGTCGGAGCTCCGCCCCAGGTCGGGGATGGCGCGGAGTGGGGGCCGGCGGAGTGGACCCACGTCACGAGCTCGTACACCCTCACCCCCGACGATCGGAGCCACTCGTGACCACCACCCAAGCCGCAGTCGTCGAATCGCCGGGAGCGGCGTTCACCCTCCGGGACGTCGAGCTGGACGCCCCGCGCCAGGGAGAGATCCTCGTCCGGATGAAGGCCGCCGGCATCTGCCACACCGACCTCACGGTGGCGGCGGGGCACATCCCGTTCCCGCTGCCGGGCGTGCTCGGGCACGAGGGAGCCGGGGTCGTGGAGGAGACGGGCCCAGGCGTGACCAAGGTCAAGCCGGGCGACCACGTCGTCCTCACGTTCACCTCGTGCGGGAGCTGCGCCTCCTGCCGGATCGGCCACCCCGCCTACTGCACCACGTGGATCCCGCAGAACCTCATCGGCGGCAAGCGGCCCGACGGCAGCTCTCCGATCAGCAGGGACGGCGTCGCGCTCGGCGGCCGGTTCTTCGGCCAGTCGTCGTTCGCCCGCCACTCCATCGCCGACGAGCGCAGCGTCGTCAAGGTCGACCCGGACCTGCCGTTCGAGCTGCTGGCCCCGCTGGCCTGCAGCGTCCAGACCGGCACCGGCGCGGTCTGGAACACGCTGCGCCCGGAGGCCGGCACGTCCATCGCGGTGATCGGCACGGGCGCGGTGGGCCTGGCCGCCATCATGGGCGCGGCGCTCACCCCGGTCAGCCAGATCATCGCCGTGGGCCGGCAGGCGGCGCAGCTCGAACTGGCCGCCAAGATCGGCGCCACCCACACCGTCGACTCGACCGGCCTCGACCTGGCCGACGAGCTGCGGAAGATCACCGGCGGCGCCGGCGTCGACTACGTGGTCGAGGCGGTGGGCAACCCCGACGTGCTGCGCGCCGGCATCGAGGCGCTCGCACCGCGCGGCGCGGTGGCCGTCGTGGGCGCTCCGCCGTACGGGGTGGAGGTCTCGGTCGACGTGCACCGGCTGCTGCCGGGGCGGCGGATCCTGGGCGTCTGCGAGGGCGACAGCGACCCCGACCGGCTCATCCCGCTGCTGGCGCGGCTGATCCGCGGCGGCCGGCTGCCCGTGCAGCCGCTCATCAAGGAGTACGACTTCGCCGACATCCAGGCCGCGGCGGACGACTTCAGGTCCGGCAAGAACATCAAGACGATTCTGCGGTTCGACTCGTGAACGACGTTTGGAGCCAGGAATGAACACCTTCGAGCTCGGCGACTTCCCGCTCACCTCGGGTGACACGCTGCCCGGCGCCCGGCTGGCGTACCAGACCTTCGGTGAGCTCAACCAGGCCAAGGACAACGTGGTCGTGTTCCCGACCTTCCTCGGCGCCCCCGCCGAGGTGCTCAACGGCTGGATCGGCGAGAACCGCGCGCTCGATCCCCGCACCCACTTCATCGTGCTGCCCGGCCACTTCGGCCTCCCGCCGTCCTCCGCGCCGAGCAACACCCCGTCGCGGCCCTTCCCGGTCGTCAGCATCGCCGATGACGTCATCGCCCAGCAGCGGCTGCTGGAGGAGGTCTTCGGCGTCCGCGAGATCCGGCTGGCGCTCGGCTGGTCGATCGGCGCGATCCAGGTGTACGAGTGGGCGCTGCGCTTCGGCGACCTCGTACGGAGCATCGCCCCCATCGCCGGGGCGCCCACCCCGCCGCCGTGGACCAAGCTCTGGCTGAAGACGGTGGTGGAGGAGCCCATCACCGCGGACCCCAACTACGCCGGAGGCGCCTACACGGACGCGGCGAGCGTCAGCGGCGGCCTGGCCCGGGTCGGGCACGGCTCGGCGCTGACCGCCCCGCCCCGCACGTTCTACTACGCCGGCGCCGACGTCTGGCGCACCCTGGGCTTCGACAGCGTGGACGCGTTCGTCGAGGGCTTCTGGGAGGGCTTCTGGCTCCCGCAGGACCCCAACGACGTGGTCACCCAGGCCCGCAAGGCCCGCGCCGCCTGGCCGGGAGCCGAGGGCGAGTCCCTGCGGGAGGTCCTGGGCCGGATCAAGGCCAAGACCACGATCGCCGGCTTCACCGGCGACGCGCTGTTCCCGCCGGACGAGCTCAGGCAGTACGCCGAGTGGATCCCCGGCGCGACGTTCCGCCAGATCGACAGCGTCTACGGCCATCTGGCCACGTTCGGGCTGGCCGAGCCGGACGTGAAGGCCATCGACGACGTCATCAGACACGCGCTGGAGAGCTAGCCGTGGCCGAGGCGGAGTTCGTCAGGTTCCTGGAGGCGGCCCGGTCGGATCCCGGTCTGCTGGCCCGTTACTCCCCCATGGACCTTCCCCGGGTCCTGTTCCACGCCCGCAACGACGGGTTCACCTTCACCGAGGACGACGCCGAGCGGGTCATCGGCCGGCTGGAGGCGGACGTCGTCATCCACAAGGACGGGGAGCCGTTCGACGGGAGCAGCACCCTGTGGCGGCACATGTGGGGCGCGCGTTACCTCGACTACCTGGTCGACCACGTGGTCGCCCGCTACTCCCGCGAGGAGCTGGCCGTGAACGAGCGAAGCGAGCGAACCAATCAACACAGCAAGCCGGCTTCGCTCACGGGGCCGCCGAAGGAGGCCCCGTGAGCGAAGCCAACGTCATCGGGTTCCTGCGCGGTCTGGCCGAGCGGCCGGACCTGGTCGACCGGCTCAAGGACAAGTCCAAGGACGAGGTCATCGCGGCCGCCGCCGCGGCCGGGCAGCCGTTCACCGCTCAGGAGTTCAACTCGTTGATCTGGGAGCTGGAGGGGCGGCTGGCGCACGAGCGCGGCGAGGAGTTCAACGAGCGGTTCCCGCTCTGGGGCCTGCTGTGGGGCCGGTACTACCTGGAGTTCCTCGTCTTCGACCTCGTCCCCAGCCTCGACGAGACCGGCCTGCTGGTCGGATTGGAGCACAAGTCATGATGCGAAACGCCCTCTACATCGGGCGCGAATGGAACGTCGAGCACAACCTGCGGGCGCCGGTGACCGGCGCCGAGCTCAGGTACACCGTGCTCGGCGAGGGCGAGCCCGTGCTGTGCATCCACGGCACCAGCATCGCCGACAGCCTCATCACCCCCATGCGGTTCTACCCGCCGCTGCTGCAGGACTACCAGCTCATCAGCTACTACCGGGCCGGCTACAACGGCAGCACGCTGGACAAGCCCGAGCTGAGCATCGAGGGCGGCGCGCAGCACGTCGCCGAGCTGCTCGACCACCTGGGCATCGAGAAGGCGCACATCATGGCCTTCTCGTTCGGCGGTGTGATCGCCTTCCAGTTCCTGCTGTCGTACCCGGAGCGGGCGCACAGCGCGATCCTGCTGGAGCCGTACCTGCCGCGTGAGGCGCCGGACGCGATCCAGGCCAACATCGACGCCTACATGAACGCGATGAAGCTGTACGAGACGGGCGACAAGCTCGGCGCGGCGCAGCTCTACATGGAGGCGGTGTGCGGGCCGAGCTTCCTGCCCGCGGTGGAGATGACCGGGCCGCTCGACGTGTGGGACCGCGTCGAGGCGTGCGTCGACACGACCTTCACCGTCGACTTCCCGGCGATCTCGCAGTGGGGCTTCAAGCCGTCTGAGGCCGACCGGCTGGTCACGCGGAAGCCGGACATGCCGGTGCTGGCGGTGATGGGCCTCGACAGCGAGTCGGCGATGCCCGGGTTCCGCGACGCGCAGAGCTTCCTCATGAACTGGCTGCCGCAGGCGGAGCGGTGCGGCATCCCCAACGCCACGCACGGGCTGCAGAGCATGAACCCGGTGGCCGTCGGCGAGGCCGCCCACACCTTCCTCTTCATCATGCACCTCCGTTGGTCCTCTCCCCTCAAGGGACGCTCTTCCC